>JBFLZA010000017.1:0-30270 GCA_040756535.1 Cyanobacteriota bacterium | reverse complement strand
GGGTTGAACTCAGCGGGTTTGTCGCCTCTCCCGCTGGTCTTCAAAACCGTGCTTGAAAGATTTCCCTTCACACGGCTCCTCAACTGTGGATGCTTTGTCATAGCAAGCCTCTTACCGTTATTCAGGTTTAGGGGGGAGTGTGGCATTTGCCAGTCTCCTCTTTGGGGGCTAGATGTAGAATGGAAATTCATTTATTAATATTCCGTATATTCCAGCCTGCCGTTGTTTCCCTTCAATATGGTTTCTCTCATATGTGTGGTTGCCGTGTATCTGGTCGTGACAAATTGTGTGTACAAGTTCAAGGTTTCCCCATGAATTGTTTTTGTGATTTCTGTCCTTATGGTGGACTTCCGTATCCAGTACATCAGTGATGTATAACCCACAATGAGTACATCTTTGTCTTTGTTGCTTGAGCAGAATTGCTTTCCGTTTAGGCAACTCAGGATGCTCTCCAGTTCTTGCAGCCCAGTAAGCCATATCACCGTCGTAGGGACTTTTTTCGCCTTTGACCTTCACATACTCGTCTTTAGTACCAGGACTTATGACTTTTGTGTCGGAGTATTTATATAGCGTTGCCCCTGTTTTCGTATCGGTGAATTTCCAGCCTTCCCCTCTGTTTATCGCCCAGTAGCGTCCTGCTATCCAGGTTTTATTCTTATTGGGGTGGCGACGTTTTGCCCATCGCCGTAATCTTTGGTACATCAGGTGGTCTAGCGTATGGAATGTTTTAGAGCTATTGACTGACCTGTAATAGTTCGCCCATCCCCGAACAACGGAGTTGAGTTCTTCTATTAGTCTTGCCTGGGGTTTAGCTTTGGCTTTACCCTCCAAGATTAAGTTATGGAGTTTGTCCAGGTGAGCCTGTACCTTATCTTTGGCTGGGGTGATTAATGTATTGAAATTAAAGCCAAGTCTTTTGATTTTGTCTTTTGTCCGGGATTGATGTTTACCAACTTCGTATTGCTGGATATGAAATCCCAAGAAGTTGAATCCCGTCTCATACTCTTTTCCTCCATCAAGAGTATGTGTAATTTTAGTCTTTTCTGGCTTTAGTTCCAAACCCATGCCTTGAAGCCAATCAGCAACTACTTTTTGGGCTTTTTGGATAGTTTCTAAATCTTCGTGTAAAATCACAAAGTCATCGGCATATCTGATTAATCTAACAGTATTACTTGTGTACCGTTTTCTTTTTCCTTGTGGGGAGATATAGTATCCTCCGCTAAAGGCTTGATTAATCCGGTTTTCCATGCCGTGAAGGGCAACGTTAGCCATGAGGGGGGAAATTACGCCCCCTTGTGGAGTTCCCTCTATGGTGTCGAAGTATTTCATTCCATCCAAGACTCCACACCGCAACCAGGCTTTGATTTGCCTACGAAGGTGCGGCATGGTATTTAATTTTGTGAGTAGTGCTTCATGATTTATGCGGTCGAAACACTTAGCGATATCGGCATCTAACACCCATTTGGGCATCTTTTGGATACTGCTGTTAATAGCGTCAATCGCATCTTGGCATGAGCGTCCTTTCCTAAACCCATAACTGTTTGGCTCAAAACGAGCCTCCCATTCTGGGTCAAGAGCTAGCTCGACTAGCTTCTGTTTCGCTCTGTCTCTCATTACGGGAATTCCGAGGGGGCGTTTCTCGTCTCGACCGGGTTTGTCTATCCAAACTCTTCGCGTCGGCATTGCCTTACCATCTAGTCGCAGGTTCTTAGCAAGTTCCCATCTCTGACGTGGGGATAACGCTTTCACCCCATCGACGCCAGCGGTTTTCTTACCTTTATTCTCCTGCGTGACCCGTCTGACAGCCAGAAGCTTGGCAGCTCTAGACTTAATCAGTAGCCTTTGTAGCTTCCGAACTTTCAGAGTTTCACCACGCTGTGAGGCTGTGTAGATGCGCTTTTGTAGCTTGTAAGCCTTACGTTCCAGCTTGCGCCAGGGAATGTTCTTCCACTCGTCAGGCTTACCATCCGTACTCTGGTTTTCACATTTTGGGTTACTTGCCTTCATCTCACGGTATCTAAACTACTACTTGTACCTCTACATCTTCCGAACAGTCGGGCTTCTGTCTGCATATCCTTGGGCTTTCCCCGAGGCGTTCGCTTCTGAAGCCATCCCAATCCCCTGTCTCATGCGGCTGACTACCTGCTCAGAGTATCGACCTACCCTGAGAGATGACAGGGGACTTAATTCGTTCCTGATTGACCTAATTGCGTCGGGGGTGGGTTCTCACACTCCTCCGGGGTTAGTATAGTTATCTGGGGATAACTTGCGTGTACGCTTTCTGGTGACGGATTCAATTCACCAGCCACATTTCCCCATTGTCTTTTTGACGGCTGCGATTGTAGTTTTCACTACACTCTCCTCATTTCCGCAACTTCAAATTAACGAAGGTTTCAAGTGAGTTCACTGAACGTTAACCCGTCCCAACTTAGCTAGCCAGATTGCCCTCTGAGGTAAGGTTTGTCTGTCGTTTCTCCCCCCTGCTGATTTCCAGATTTTGATAGTCACTCGCCATCCTGGGGGAGATGCTTCAACCTAAGCGTCAAGGCGGTAGGAATTACCCGTGTTAGGGTTCACCTACAGGTCAATCAAGTTGTCAAGGTTCTGTTCCAACCAATACGAGAGGTTGGTTTTCCTTGCCCCTAGTTCGTTTCAGGCTGCATAGCCTTCCACTTTTTAGGGAACGAATCGCACAAACCCAAACTTATCGGTACGGCATTGCTGACGAGTCCCATGACCTTTGGCGGCAATCAGTAGAGGTTTAACAGTTGTTGTGATTAACTGTTCTGGTGTCGATGCTCCAACACAAGCTGCATCCCAGTAATGAGTCTTTTCTAAACCTCGAATGGTGCGGTTGTATTTGGTACGCCCACCTGTGCCAACCTCAACAGGTAAGCCTATTTTTTTGAGGTTTTCGTACAGATTCCATCGAGTTGCATTGACGGCTGCCGTATCAGCTAAGGGTCTTTTAGCTTGTGCCAAGATTCGTTTGAGCAGATCAAGTTTCCCTTTGAGAAAGTCTTTGATGTCCTGGTTTCCTTTTTTTTGGTTGCAAGGGACACAGGCTAGACACAGGTTGCTGACACGGTTAGAGCCACCTTTTGAACGAGGTTGAATATGCTCAATCTCAAGCTTGGTGTCTCTTGCACCGCAGTAGGCACAGGTTCTATCCCATTTCTCAAGCAAAAACTCGCGCACTTCGTAACCAGCTAAAGTGCCTTGCTGGTATCCAAGCCCACTGATTTCAGCGTCCTGCATCTGCTGAGTGTCAAATCTGACCAACTCTTGAGATATGGCGGTGATTTGACACCAGGCCGACAGACGCTTAACCCAAGTCAGGATGTTAGCGACCCGACTATTCAAAGAAGGGGGCAACCCTCCTGCGGGGCGTGTGCGATTAAGAAAACGTGGTTTACGATAACGAGTTTTCCGGTTGCGGCGTGAGCGTCGTAATTGACGGCGTGATGTTAAAGCGTCCCGGATTTGAAAACCACGATGCTGCAACTCGGCGACCCAGATGACTTCGCCTGTGCTGTCGTTGACAAGTGCAAGTCCAGTAGTTTTCGCTCCGGGGTCGATTTTGACTTTCAAAGGTTCGATTTCGGAGTTTAGTGCCTCCTGTTTGAGTATTACAGTGAAGGGATAGCGGCGAAATACAGCAGCTTTCCCCTGAGACAACAGCATCCTTGCCCTACCTGGATGGACGGGATTGAGAGGCTGCTTGTTGGTGTCTAGGACAAAAACTTTGCTCACGAGTGAGCCTCCTTGCGGGTAATGTTAGCCTTGACAATGTTTTGGAAGTTTGTCGCGTCAACGACACTGACTTCGACCCGATATGCCTGTTTAATCGTTGACCACAGAGCTACAAACTGGCTTCGTATTCTTAGGTGTGATGGCTTCCAAAACGTAGTCCTCAAAGTACTTAGTCGGGTAAACTCTGGGCTTTTAAAGCCCCCGCTAAAGTCCGAAGCGGACTTAGCGGCGGGTAGTTTACTGGTATGATTGGCTACACTCACTTTTCCTTCAGCTGCTGTCCACGTAAGGTCATCATATTAGGATGCGATCGCCAATCCATCGCGAATAGAAATGAATTCTAGGAAAAGGATAAATTCTAACTCTCAGGCATCTTTAACGACCACCTGTTGCAGCGATAAGTAGTAAGGAGGAAGTATTGAGAGAAGATAGCCATGCTAAAATTCCGTCATCATGGTGTCTTACACCCTGTATCAGCGCGAGCGACTTGCTAAAACATTAGCTTCGCTTCTCGCTATTGAAAAGATTATCCTGACCGTTAAGGGCGTCGATGCTCAATTCATCTAATAATCCTCCCGAACAGCAACACCGCTTCCAGTATCTCCAGCAGTTGCTCAACGACCATCCTTTTGTGTTTTGTGGTGGGCTGTGGGTAACGCTTGTTGCGCTAGGCGGCTTAGCAATTTTAGGGCTTGTCAACGCAGGGCCCATTGAACCAGAGGCATCTTTGTCATCATCTCCTGTCACGACCTTTCAGAAAGCCATACCCCTCAAAAAACTCCCAAAATCTCAACCTAAACCGATTGAGGAAACTCCATCCCCATTTGTTCAGCAGGATGTTACACCTAGACAAGATTTTCCCCTGTGGTTGTTTGGTGCAATTGCTCTTGGTTGTGCCGGAGGTTCCTTATTGATTACCCATTTCCTGCTTCAATCCAATCAGAGTAGTCAATTTCAAAAACGATTAAGACCCGTTGGAACTATCCGCAAAAAACGTCGTAATCCTGAAAAAATCAGCCGTCCTGTTGCTAGGGAACCACAAGGGGGTGAAAATGCTTCCAACAACCAGACTCTAAAGAACACCCCAGCAAAAACTGGACAGCGATTGGCTCAAATCACTGTGCTGCCACCCGAACACAGTCATCCTCTCGATGGCGGTAGAGAGAACCTAGCGGATGTTATGGATTTACGTAAGCGCTACTCTCTTACTTCGCTGATGCGCGGTAAGTAGTCCATCCCTACGGGCTGCTCTAGATAAGTGGTGAAACACCCGCAAGGGAAATAACCAGGAAAGCCTTATCGTGTTAGCGCAACGGTGTGTAGCACGGTAAGGAAGCCTACACCGTAATCTTTGATTTGGTGTAGGAGGATGTCACTAGATGCCTCGACTTAGTAAGCTAATTGTGCATTAAAGTTGCAGAAAACAAGGGATAACGCTCTTACTATGAGCAAGTTACCCCCGAAAAATGAATGACGATTAGCTTGCCTTAATTATTTGTTGCTAAAAGCGATCGCCAATCTTCAATCGCTTTTTCTGTCCAAAGCCAGTTGTTTTTACTCAAAGCCTCAGGCTGGAAGTTAACGGGGTCGTTGGTCATCACATATTGGCGCATATTCCTTGATGTACTCAACAAACTGGTTTGATTAGTGGTTGGCTTTTGAGCAGATTTCCAGGTTCCTAGTGCTAGTCCTGCATAGATATTAAGGTCTTCTTTTCTGACCGTTTTAGCAGAATTTTGCGGAACATTAGCTCCGGCTTGGTTATTTTGAATCAGGGTTAGTGCATCAAACCAGGCATTGTTGGCCCGTTCGTAATTGCCTTCGGCGTAATAGGCAAAACCTAAGGCAGTCAAGTACTCGACTGAATTCGATTTCGCTTTATGAGCGGTTTCCCAGTAACGTCGGGCATCGCTGATTTCGTAATCCCTGCTACCTGCTTGGATCGCCTGCCATGCCAGCCGTCCTCTTAAATAACTCACCGCTGGGTCATCAAGTTTAGCTAGGGAAACAGCATCAAGAGCAGCTTGTGCTTGAGGTAATTGACCTTTTTCCAGCAATACCTCTACGGCTTTTTGCCCTGCGGCAATATTGCCCCGACTAAATTGTTCGATCGCTAAGTTAGTAATTGTGGCTGTATCCCCTGTTTTCCCATCGAGATTTTGAGAATTTGGATCTTGAGGGAGCCCTGGGATTGACGAACCAGGCTCAGCAATCAACTCTCCTGGTTGGGGTCCACGATTCTGGAAGAGCCAAAAACCTAATAGTGCGATCGCCAATAGCCCCGTTGCCCCCAAAATCAGCCATAGCTTGGGTAAACGGCGTAACTTTTGCCACCAAAGCGTTAAACCTTTTGACGGCTTACGCTCATTGGGGTTAGCAGTAGGGGCTTGAGTCGCACGACTTGCTAGTTCTGTTTCTGAAGCAGGTGTGGGGTTGGGCGGTGGAGCCCCCAATTCCCAGCTAGCCTCTTGTGATACGGCACTCGGTCGATTTTCGCCATCTGAGGGCGGTACAGATTCAGTATCGACCGGTTCTGGAGCCAGTTGGCTCAGCAAATTCTTAATAAAGAGCGAGGGGTCATCAGCCTCTGAATCCTCTCCTCCCTCTCCCAAAAATCCATCTGGCTCATTTTCATCCTCTGAGGAAAAGGAGAGAGAAGGTAGCTCTGGAGGTGTAAACCGCACCTCTTGGACTCTGGGTAGAGGCGTATCGGTCATTTCGGGTAAATCTAACCGTTTATCCTGATTCTGGGGAGTCTCATTGGTCAGAAATCCATCGAATTCTGGATGGAGATAGAGAACGGGTAACGCCCAATACAACTGGTTTGACCCATAAGCAGAAATCAGTCCTTGCCGTGCCCGACTGAGGCTCAAATCAATGGGATAACCTTGATTGAGATTGCGATAAAGCAATCGCGTTAAAGTCAGTGCGACCTCATCGGGAATTCGCTCTGCCATTGCCAAGACGCCAGGAATTCCGCGCTTCACTAGTGCTTCTGCGAGATTCCTATCTTTCCCGTTGTTGGGGCCTCGTCCTCCTGATGCGGCTGTATAGGCACCCCGACAGGAGTTAAAGACTGCCACCTGAACACCATTATTGACGAGCAATCCCGCTAAGTCATCGCCGTTTAAGGTTTCAGTCAGACCGGTTTTGTTACTGACTAAGTAGACATCTCCACCCGATTCACCCAAATTCGAGTGACCGGCGTAGTGGAAAATTTGATATTGACCTTGTTCGAGTGCTTGAGTTAACTGCTCGCGTCCGGGTTGTTCCAGAATGGTCAGTTGAATGGCAGGGGGTTCGTTGGGGGAACGACTCCTCAGTTCTTCTTGCAGGTGAGACGCTTCTTGAACCAGTTCTAAGGTGTCCTGGTCACTAGGACCCGAAATTACCATGAGAATTTTTAGCGGTTGGTTGAGTTTCGGGAGGAACGGTTGATTGGGTCTCCAAAGCCTTGTGTTTAACTGGTAGCGAGAGAACGCCACATCCGTGCCTGTTGCTAGGGGGCGATCGCCAGCGTGCAAAACTTCCCACGGCAGGCGAGGTAAGCGCGTTCCTTTGAGTCCTAAGCGCAGTCGCAAAACCTGGCGCTGATTTTGCGCGATCGCTTGTGCCATCATCCAGCTATCTCGCAAGCTCCCTTGAAAGAGAGCATTGTAAAGTTGGTGACCTAGTTCCGCTAAGTTGCGAGAGGATGGGCTAATGGGTTCGTCCCATTCTGATAAGAAAAAGACATCTTCGGCAAATGCCTCGTTCCCCTGCAACAATCCCATTAGAGGGTCATTCATCAGCTGGCGTGCCTGAGCTAACCAATCCTCGATTGGCCAGCGGACTTGCTCTTCTGCCAATGGCACTCCTGGGGCGACACGTTCGAGGCGCACCAAATATTCGTCTTCCCCTAAGGGAGTCACAGAGATGTGAAATTCCTGTGCCACAGCTACTACTTGGTCAATCTTGCTCAATTTCAAGGAATGTCTCGTGCGATCGTTAAAAGAATTGAGGATGCAATACCCCTATCTCTTCTTAGATACAGTCCCTTAACTGAAAGTTTCCCACGTTTTCAGTCGGGATTTCCACGCGCAGCCAAAGTCAACGTTCGAGATTCAGGGGCAACTTGTTCAACTTTCGTCCGGATGACGATGCCAATCTCGGAAGAGTGGAATGGTAGATGCACCCTGATTGACGTTCCCTGGCTTACCGGTTTGAGTCAGGGATTTTTTTTTGGGAATTGAGAAATTAAGAGTAAGGCATTCAACATTCGTTTGCACGATGAGTCGGCTGCCTAACATCTAACTAACTATTGTAGGGCCCAATGAGAAAGCCGTCTTTTGGGCATTTTGTCAAGCCTTTTACTCGACCTCTCCTATCAGTGTAAAGGCTGTTCAGTTTTTAGGGTTGGGGTGTGACAAAGATAAAGCCAATAACCCAGTTCAGTATTTGGTTGCCAGAGACAATTCAACGCTCAGTTTTCTTAACCTGTCACTTATAACCATTTCGATACACCAATAGATTAAAAAACCCGTATACCCAACACTGAGCCAGGTAAGCGGGTTTTAACACTAGTTAGACCGATTGACGTTTTTAGTGGAACTAGCGACTAATCGAGTACCTTAAACGACTTTACTTCGAGTACTGGGCCAATCATGGCAAAAGTCATCACATCATCTCGCACTTGCCCTTCCACCTTAACTTTCAGGTCTGATTTCTTGAGCTCATCCGGGGCATCCTTGAGTTCATAGGTTTCCCCTGAATCTGTAACCAGTGCCCAAGTCCCTGGCCCTAGTCCTTTGCGTTCGATCACACCTGTAACATTAATACTCATGCTGTTTGCGTTTCTCCTCTTGAGGCTAGATAGGCAAGTCCAAAGCACAGCAGGGCATTAGCAACGAGGAAGACGCGAGCAACAACGCCACCTCCCAACCAGACCAGGCTGGGTGACATCACCGCACTCACCGCCAAACAGCTAGCGACGCCGAGAGCAGACCCAATGGCTAACCACTTCCATTGTTTATGTCCAAGTAGCAACGCTACCAGAATAAAGGGAATGAGTACGCTAGCAAAAATTGGGTTTAAAGCACTGCTACCTTGAATCGCGCTACCCAATTCAGGAATGGAACTTCCCATCACTCGGAATGGCCATTGAGGCAGGTCGAAGATATACAAACCCCGCAGGACAAATAATCCAGAACTCCCTGCAACTAAACCTGTAGTGAGCGACAAACTCCAGATAGGTAAGTAATTCCGCAGGAACCAAGCCAGTAGATAAGAGCCAAGAACCATCGCGATTTTAGGCAGTAACATCACTGTTCCGCCGTCAATCCAGAACCGAGGGTTGAGATAACCGTTTTCTCGCAACCAGCGGAAGAAGTCTTTAAAGGTGATTTGTCCTTTCAGAGCAAGCTTAACGGCTGCTGCAGCATCCAAATGTCCAGCGCCAAAGTGATTGAGGGGGTCTTGCTGAATAACTCGCGCTGATTGCTTCAACACGCTTAAAATTTCATCCGGTTCTGTAATTCCAGAAGCCTTCACTAAAGCTGCCACACCAGCAACGTGGGGTGCTGCCATGCTGGTTCCCTGATAGCCAACAAACACGGCTTCACTCGTTTCTGGGTCAATAATTTCTTGCACAATCTTTCCAGTTTCGCTGCCACCGGGGGCGGAGATATCTACACCCGCACCAAAGTTAGAGTAGGGGGCTTTAGCACCAGCCGAATCTAGAGCAGAGACGCCGATAACGTGGGGATAACGGGCGGGATAAGAGGCGGAATTTTGGTTGGAATTACCCGCCGCTGCCACGATGAAGACGCCTTTGCGGTAAGCGTAATCGATCGCTTCTTCCATGAGCTGGCTTTCACCGGGGCCACCCAAACTCATATTAATCACATCGGCACCGTTATCAGCGGCAAAGCGAATGGCTTCGGCAATATCCGCCACGGTACCGCCGCCAGAAGCAGCCAGTACCTTCAACGGCATCAGGCTGGCTTCGTAAGCAATCCCGGCAACACCATAATTATTGTTGGTGGATTGAGCAATTGTCCCAGCAACGTGGGTGCCGTGACCTGCATCATCCCATGCCTCGACTCGGTCGTTCACGAAGTCGTAGCCTTCGACAAAATTTGTATTTTTCAAATCGGGAACGGGACTGATACCTGTGTCAATCACGGCTACAGTCATGCCGCTTCCCTTTGTTTCGTCCCATGCTGATTCAACATTGATGCTTCGCAGGTTCCACTGCTGACCATATTCGGGGTCGTTGGGAACCTCGAAAGCCTTGTAGATGTAATTGGGTTCAATATATTCAGTTTCTTTGGAGAGTTTTGACTTTTTCAGGGCACGGAGTAATTGTTTGTCGCCCTCCACAATATAGATATTGTCAGCCACTGAAAATTCGCTATTGAGCTGAGGATTGACGTTGTATCGTTGTGCGATCGCCTGCAATTCCTCTGTAATTTCCGTTGCTGGAACATCTTCCCGAAAATCCAGCACAATCGACTGAAATTCTCCCTGATTTGCCAAACCTTTAAAGTTAAATGGGGCAAATAGCAGCCCCATTATAAATAAAAACGCAATCAAAACCTTTCTCATGGCCACTCGTCCACTGTCGCGCCAGTTTAACCTCTACCATAACTCATACCTCTGTTAGGTCGTTTGATTAGCTACAGCTATTTACAAAGGTGTGTTGAGAGCCAAGAGAACTAATTAGGCTTCAATCTTCAATCAGAGACATAGCGCCAACCTTGGGGTTCATATTCGCGCTGAATTCTTATCATCCAATTGCCTTGAGGGACTTGAATGGGGTTATGTTCTTCGTGAGTTAGGGTCGCTGTTGTTGAAAGAACGCTCAAGTAGAGAGTACCCTCTTTCTCGTAGAGTTCCGCCTGTCCATCACTAATGCGATGTTTGTGTCCTGTCAGTTCGCCTTCTGCTAAAGTCAGGTGAGGCAGCTTTTGTCCTTCTGTTTGGAGTACAGATAGTAAAATCACATCGCCTTGTCGCATGGGTAGCATGATTGTCCCTCCAATAGGACTTCAATGGGTCTTACCGTGATTCAAGAGACGCTCCTCAGAGGCTTGCCTTAATTTTGGCACACTCAAATTGTGAACGGAAAACAGCTCTTGTCTCTCCCTAGCCTGATTTGACTCTTGCACACAGCCCTGCAAGATATCTACAGCATCTATATTTATGCGAGTATGGTCTTTAACTTTTGAGGGGGTTTGGGGAAAGAAATTGGCTGTCAAGTCGGGCTGTCGGGGGCTTTTTGCCGTCATGGAGTGGCGCAGGGCAGCAATCTCCAACAGCGATGTTGAAAGCCTGCATTATAATCTCTGATTTAGTGCAGTAGGAGTCACCGATGGAACGCGGTTTAATTTGGTTACCTTTACTGGCAATGTTCTTCTGGCTGGCTTGGTCAGGTTGGAACGAATACCAAAAAGTCGAAGCCTATCGCCGCTGGGCTGTACAGTTCGATCGCGCCAAGTACGATATTTATGCAGTGCTGGGTCAAAAAGAAAGTGAATTGACTTGGGGAAAGCCCACACGTACAGGGCCAGTTGAGCTAAAAACGTTTTCCCTTAAAGATGTTCAATCAATCCGCTTGTTGGTAGATGACCAAGTGGCTGACTTAGAGACGCCACCTGAGAAGGGCGGTGCGATCGCACTGGAATTTCTCTTTCCCGAATCCACTGCCTCTATCAAAGTCCCCTTTACAGAAATTCCTCTCGCCGTTGAATGGGGCAAGTATTTACAGAAGGAGCTACAGGATTAACGTCTAAAGCCTGCCGAATATAGATGTCATGAATCCATGCTCAAGACCCTGATTATCCCCTTTTACTTGACTTTGGGGAAAATTCAGGGCATTCCCCTCATCAGAGTAGTAAGACGTATTAGGACGTGCGATCGCACTTAAAATATATGGTTTTCTCTGGCTATATCTTCTTGACTCAAAAACTGCTGTGTCTTTAGGAACAAATTAACTTAACTTTAAATAATTCCTGGGGCGGACGTTCTAAAAAAACAACAAAGTTACTCTAAAAAGGCAAGGGCTAAAAGCAATATGCTTTGGCTTTGTCAACTCCTGTAACTGCTGAGTTGCTCCAAAAATTAATCAACACTTGTTCAAAATTTTATTCAGGGCAGAGAAGCTCAGAATGCTTTAATGCCTAAACCTAAGGAGATACCCATGAGCGCACCCTTTAATAATAAGCCAATCCAAAAATTGTTGAGCATGGCGGGAATTGCTACTGCTAGCGTTTTCTTTTGCCTTCCAGGATTAGCAGAAGTTGCCCCTAACGCTGGTGGAATTAATCAGCCGCTTAATTCCAATCGGCAGACTGGGTCTACTCTACAAACTGGGCAACTCCTCGCTCAGAATCCCTCCAGCAATGAGCGATATGATAATTGCGGAGGATACGAAGGAAATGCTACTACAGGTGGAGGCTTTTACTGTGCACGCTACCGACTATATCCTAATGGTGCACCCAACAGCCAATCTAGAACAGCTCCGGCAGGGAGTTCATACCAAAATAATGGGGGTTCAACTACAGGAGCCGGCTATCCTGGCAATAATGTCACACCTCAGGGTGGCGATAACAATATGAATCAAGAATCTACCAATATGGAAGACAACACCCAAAATCAAACACGTCCGGCGGGGAGTTCTTACCAAAATAATGGGGGTTCAACAACAGGTGCAGGTTATCCGGGGAATAACGTCACACCTCAGGGTGGCGATAACAATATGAATCGGTAATTGATTCAGTTTAAAGAATTCAGAATTCAGGAGTCAGTAGGAAACCTTTTTAAGGACTGGCTCCTGAATTTTATTGAATTCATCGATTAATTCTCTGGCAATAAATGCTTTTTTAGAATATTCAACTCTAGATGACCCAGATTAACCTAGATGGAGTTGATGTGAGTTATCCCATTAATTTCTTCAATTTTATCTTTTTATATCGATTCAGTTATGAAATCATACTATACCTTAAGTGGGATAAAAACTGACAAGAGATCAGTCAATATCGGACTAGTTTAATGAATTTTCAGGGCTGTTGTAAAAAATAATAAAAAATGGGTATTTCCCTTACTAATTAAGAGTAATTGTTGCTCTGTAGAACGACATCAGATGGACAACAGCGCTGATTTTAGATTCCTCCATAACACCGCCTCTCAACATACAGGGTGATGAATTCCGATGAACGCAATTGATTTAAAGCAGCAAACATTTTTACGTCCAATGGCGCTGTTGCTTTCAGTGTTACTAGGAGTGCCCTTTTTTGCTGGCTGTGCCAGTGAGCCAAGGACAGCGCCACCACCGCCTGTTGACGATACTAGAGGTGGGGCACAAACTTATCCAGCCCCTGCGCCCTCACCCAGAGCCAAGAAAGGATTGTCAACTGGACAGAAAGTGGCAATCTTAGCTGGAGCGGCTGCGCTTTACTACCTCTATAACCAGCATAAAAACAGACAAGGACAGGGAGCGCAAGGTCAGTACTACCTTTCCAAGAACGGGCGCGTTTACTACCGCGATGCTGAGGGTCGCGCTCATTGGGTAACGCCACCGCCAGAAGGAATTAGCGTACCGGAGTCAGAAGCGCAGCGATATCGTGACTTCCAAGGTTATAACAACAGTCCTACAGGTCGCGACTTAACGGATTTGGTTCCATCGCAAGCTCAGTAATTTTTGCTAACACCAAGTTTTATTCATCTTGGTAACGCTAAACACGAGAAAAATCAGTGGAGAGGTGGAAGCAGGGTCTATTTTCTCCACTACCGCTTCAAATCAAACAAGAAAGGAGATTAATCATGGTGAATGAATTTTTCAGAAACATTCAGGATGCGATCGCTGGGGACGATGAATACAGACAAGACCCCAACGACTATCAACAGCCTCGTCCCGCTAGCGAAGACCCCTACGGCGACCCCGCCGATCAGGACAGAGGTTACGGGCAATTTGGTGATGTCCGCCCCGCTAGTGAAGACCCTTACGGCGACCCCGCCGATCAGGACAGAGGTTACGGACAATTTGGTGATGTCCGCCCCGCCAGTGAAGACCCTTACGGCGACCCCGCCGATTATGGCAGAGGTTACGGACAATTTGGTGATGTCCGCCCCGCTAGTGAAGACCCTTACGGCGACCCCGCCGATCAGGACAGAGGTTACGGGCAATTTGGTGATGTCCGCCCCGCTAGTGAAGACCCCTACGGCGACCCCGCCGACCAAGGGTATTAAAGGGAAAAAGACTTTACGGACTCTACGCCAGCGTCTGCGTTCCTTTGCGTAAAAAAAAACTGCCACTGAGTTTTAAGCCAGTGGCAGTACAACTCCTTTCTACACCGACAAACCGTTTTACTTGTCCTGTAAGTAAGCTTCCAATACTTCTGCTGCTAGCTGAGTCATCGTCTTACCCTGCTTGGCAGCACTTTCCTTGAGACGTTTGTAAAGTTCATCACGCACGCCAACCCGGTAACGGGTTTTCCCGCCACTAGCAGAGGTAGTCGATGGGGCTGGTTTCACAGCTTCATTAACTAAACCAGTATTGGATTGAGCATCGAGTTGCGGAGACTCATACTCAGCTGTAAATTCACGAATTGCATCAAAACCGACGCGAGCGCAAAAATCACCAAAACTTTCTGTATCTTTGCGCTCTTTCTTGAAGAACACAAACATTGGTTCTAGAAACATTTCCAGCTCATGAATCGGCATCCGATCCACATAAGCTCGTGCTAGCCGTGTCTGATCAGGCGAACCGCCCAACCAAACTTGATAAGACTCCGGTGCACTCCCAACTAAACCCAACTCGGCCATGTAAGGTCTAGCACAGCCGTTGGGGCAACCGGTCATCCGCACGACAAAATGGTCGTTTTCTAAGCCAAGTTTCGCCAAAAGTGCCCGTATTCGGTCAATGATGCTGGGAAGTACCCGTTCTGATTCAGTAATGGCCAACCCACAAGTGGGTAGTGCAGGACAGGCCATTGAATAGCGCACCAAAGGGTCAATTCCTTCGGGGGAGATATGGACACTGTGGCGATCGAGAATTTGCTGAATCGCTAGCTGTTGAGAAGGCTCAATCTCGTAAAAGATGACATTATGGTTGGCCGTCAGCCGCATTGGTAGGGCAAATTCCTTAACAATTTCCCGCAGTGCTGTTTTGAGGCGGAAAATTCCTTCATCTTTAATTCGACCATTCTCAATCGAAATTCCCAAAAACAGCTTGCCGTCTCCTTGCTCGTTCCATCCCAGATAATCTTGGTACTTGAACGCTGGTAGCGGTTTGTAGGGAGCAATCTTTTTCCCGAAATAACCTTCGACCGTTTCTCGGAACTTCTCAACACCCCAATTATGGAGTAAGTATTTCATTCTAGAGTGACGCCGATCAACGCGATCGCCATAATCTCGTTGTGTTGCTACGATCGCCTTGACTAAATCATAGATATCATCTTTCTCTACATAGCCAATAGCGTCAGCCATCCGAGCAAATGTGTCTTCTTTGTTATGAGTGCGCCCTAATCCTCCACCGGCAAGAACATTGAAGCCCTGTAGTTCTCCTTGGTCATTAGTAATCACCACCAAGCTCAGATCTTGGGTGTAAATGTCAATGGAGTTATCTCCCGCTACAGTTACGGCGATCTTAAACTTACGGGGCATGTAGTGTACCCCGTAGAGGGGTTCTTCCTTGTCGGGGAGGTTGGTGCCGTTGATATTTCGCTGCCGCGCCGCCTTAACTTCCGGCGCTTCTTCAGCACTGATTACCTTTTCGCCATCCACCCAAATCTCATAATAAGCACCGGTCTGGGGTGTTAGCAGGTCGGCAATATTATTCGCATATTCCCAAGCATACTGATACTCCGGTCGATTCTTGTAAGGTGCGGGTGGAGCCATGACATTGCGGTTGAGGTCACCACAAGCCCCCAATGTTGACCCCATCTTGCGGATAATCGAGCCGATTACTGCTTTAATATTCTTCTTTAGGATGCCGTGAATTTGAAAGCCTTGGCGAGTTGTAGTCCGTAGGGTGCGGTTGCCGTAGTCATTCGATAGCTGGTCAAGGGTAAGGTATAGCTCTGGGGGAATGAATCCACCCGGACTACGGGTGCGTATCATACACTGATAGTCTTTTTCCTGCCCCTTGACGCGATTATCCCGGTTGTCTTGCTGATAAGAGCCGTGAAACTTAAGAATTTGAATGGCATCTTCTGTAAAATAAGTGGTATCTTCCAGCAGTTCCGTCGCTACTGGTTCCCGTAAGTAGTTGCTGCGTTCTTTGAGGCCTTCAACCTTAGAAGGTTTACGCACTGATGAAGAAGTCGGAGTTTTAACCATTTGAGCTACAAGTTAGAACGAATGTATTTTATTTTATTTCCGGTAAATCGGTCGGGATTAGGATGAATAATTTTATCCTAATCTTACTTTTACGAAACTGTATGAAGACTTTATAAATCTAAAATCTACGTGAGAACTGCCAGTAGTCTAACCTACCCGCTTCCTTGCCAGAGGCATCGAGGGTGAACTTTCCGCTTAGAGAAGCCAAGCCAAAGCTTGAAAGTCTTAGTATGTAGCAATCTTAAATCGCTCCATCTCCCATTTTTGCCTTTACTCTACCGCCGCACCTAGCTAGGTTAACGCCTTACTCCAAGAGCGCAAATGCTTTGCAAGCGCCCTCAAAGAGCCTCTTAAAACCTAGTCAAAAATACTTACAGGCTTGACGACAATAGTTCGTTTAGACACTAAGCCTTGGACTCAGGTGGGCATTGCTCACCCTATATTTAGAGGTTCTGCCTAAATCCTAACCTAGTCAATCAGTTCTGTAACTTCAGCTATCTCCTTGTTTTGTATACTTTTTGAAATCTCTCGGATGGCAGAAGAGCTTAGAGGAATAAGGTTACACAATAGACGTATTCTCAAATCTTTTAGTCATCACATTTTTTAATCTAACAAGGATTAAGTTGAATGATGTACTCTTTTATTAACTTTTCTAAAAATCTTGAAGAAATATATAGCCAGTCTCTTTGTTCTCGTCAAATCTCTCGTAATCAATTACATCAACTCCAATCTCTCAGTCACACTTCTTCACTTAACTCTCAACAAAATCGCTTGATTAAGCGGTTGGTTCATGCCTCACGACGAGGTTGGCTTAGTATCATTGATTAAAGAGTAAGAGGTAATAGGTAACCGAGAAAGGGTGAGTCATAGTAACTTATTACAATGACCCATATAAACTAACTCAACAAAGATGAAAACAGAAGAGACAGGCTAATTTAGCCTGTCTGATATATTATGTTCACAGCTGCAAGTGAGAGACAGTATTTAAAGCCCTAACTTAGAACAGCGGATAGTTGAGTACTAACAGCGAATTTAGAATTTGACACCTGCACCAGCTTGGAAGCTGACAGCATCAGCAGGGCTATTTTGGTAGGCATTGATGCCCCACTTGGTATCGCCATAGATAACTAGGTTTTTACCAACTTGCGATTCCACACCTACTGTCACAACTGGAGCATCATCGTTACCTAGAGTTGATGATTCTCCATTCGATTCAACCCAGGAATATCCGCCACCTGCGTATACATTAGTATTTTTAGCGACAGGAACATCGACAGTAAGCATCGGCATAATGGCGCTGGTGTCATCCGTAAATAGTACAGCGCCGCGTACAGAAACAGGGGCTTTTGGAGTGGTTAAGCGACCTTGAATGTTACCACCGAAAGCAGCCGCATCACCTGTTTGTCCACCATTAGTAATACCTGCGGATACACCACCACCAATGTAGTCAGCTTTTGTACCTTTTGGTTGAGCGGAAGCACTACCAGCAGATAGTAAAGCAGGAGCAATCAGGGTAGCGGCTAAAGCGGACAAAGCAATGGACTTACGTGTGAGTTTCATAGTTCCTTTTATCAACGGGTTAGAAGGTATCGTTGCGTTGTTACTATCAAAGTCGTTAGTAAAATCCAAAAGGTTCCAAAAAATTGGAAAATTTTTTTTAGTGCTATTCAGCTTTTAAAGTAGATAAATTTGCTTATTATAATCTATTGCCACTGAATGCCACCTATAATAAAGGAGATGGATAGCCAGGGGAAGAATTGTGTCTTCTTTTCAGCTATTTATCACTTAATCTATTTTCCTGCTGAAAGAGTGGACTGTTTTTAAACTGTCACAAAGCAACTAAATTTAAATCAAAATTCTCATTCAGATACTAAGATTAGAAAAATCTAAAATAGAAAATTAAGGGTCGATCAAAGCTCGAAGTTAAGACTAAAGACATGCCTAAAAAGACTCAAGGGAACGCCCTAACCTCCAGCTAGAGTCGCTCAATCTTTCCTCGTGGTCAAGAAAGCTGGGGGAGATCGAGGGAGCTGGGGGAGAATATCCCAGCTCGACTGTCCCCAAGCAGCCCCAGCTCTCTTCCTTGGCTGGATTATTGGGGTAGAGAGCAAGGAGTTAGGAAAAGGTATTGTGTAACTTGCACAGACACCCTTGAGCGAAAGATGAGATAGGCAGAAGGTAGGGGGCTTCCAGGCAAAAGGAAAAAATACCCAAGCTGAAATAGAGGTGATCAAATCGGGCGATCGCTATCTTAATAAATACAAAAAAACACCGCTCTCCCCCTGTAGGGATAGCGTGTCTACTACTAACTTTAACCTTGAGCAAAAAGGTTAAGACGTAGGAATCTGAGGAAAGTAGCGATTGCGTCCAGCCGCTTTGGCTTGATATAAAGCAGCATCCGCAGCCGCAATCAGCATTGTCCCTGAGGTGTCAGGTGTTGGGTAGATACAGGCGACCCCTAAGCTTAGAGTAACGTGCTGACTCACGGCTGATTGAACATGAGGAATTTCTAAGGCACTCACCACTCTACGCATTTCCTCAGCGACTTGAGTGGCATCCACTGCTGTAGTGTTAGGCAGAATCACGGCAAACTCTTCACCACCGTAACGAGCTACTAAATCAGCGGGATGCTTAGCGCAAAAACTCAGGGCATCAGCCACCTGACGCAAGCAAGCATCGCCTGCTTGGTGACCGTAAGTGTCATTGTATTTTTTAAAAAAGTCAATATCACACAGAATCAGCGATAGGGGCAAATTGTCTCTTGTTAGGCCTTGCCATTGTGCTTCAAGGTACTCATCAAAGCGGCGTCGGTTTGCCAACCCTGTCAGTCCATCAAGAGCTGCCAAACGCTGCAACTCCTGATTCGCTATCTCTAGTCTTTGATAAAGCTGAGCTTGTTGGATCAGACGCCGCACTCGCTGGCGCAGTACGGCGAAATGAATGGGTTTGGTAACGTAATCGGTGGCTCCGACTGCAAACGCCCGATCCACGGATTCTTGATCATCTAAACCGGTAATCATCAGTACGGGTGTGCGTGAAGCGCCATTTAAGCCGTCAATATTGGCAATCGTCTCGCCGTTTGAGGAACCCTCGCTGATCAGCGTTTGCAGTTGGGTACAGCAAGCAAAACCATCCATCACTGGCATGAGCGCATCTAACAAGATCAGATGAGGCTTGAGACTTTTGTAGGCTTCTAAACCCTGTTCGCCGTTAGCGGCCTCGACCACCTGATAGCCATCTTTTTCCATCACTCGACGCAGTATTTGGCGCATCGAGGGGTCGTCATCCACTACCAGAATGACGGAAGGGGCTTCGGGGGAGGAAACTGAGTTCATCCTTGATATCGCTCGCTGTCGTTGGGTCTGTAATGTGGCTTCAACCCTTTCATACTCTGTCTTTAACCGGGACACCAATTCGGGTGCCGCCATGGTAGTGCCGCCCTTGCATACTTCTTCCAGATCCTGGCACAACTGATACAGTATTGGGATACTTAATGTGGAACTCCTTAACTTCAAGTTGTGAGTGGCCTCCTGCAATCTGTGAGCATCGCCGCTATCCATTGCTATACGGATTGATTGCAGTAATTGAGGGGCCTCTTCTAGATAGCGAGCGATCGCATCTACCATGCCGGAAGCGTCAGTGGCTTGATCGGGGAGGCTTGGTACTGCCTCTGGGTTAATTGCAGTATTGATCAACCCTCGTGGCAAAACCTCAACTGATCGAACCTGCGGTGATTGGATCAAGGATTGATCTGTCTCAATTGACCGAACTAATAGCTTGCTCTGAAGGAGTTTGAGGGTGTCGTCGTCCATGTAGAGTAGAAACTGTTTTAATCAGCTTGTGCAAAAAGGCAGTTTGGACTGACGCACCCTGGCAGCGCTATGATCAATAAACAACAGAAGTTTCAATAGGTAGCTGTTGTTGAGAATTAAGCAGTCGAGTCGTGCTCAAAGAAGCAGTGGCAGTAATTGCTCAGTACAATGTTGAGCAATTCCTTGGCTCGTTTTTAACCCACATTTTAACGTTCCTTATTTCACATAGGTTTTTACTTTTTTCCAAGGAAATCAGTATGGAGTGAAAAGAGGCAAGATTTAGCAGATTTAGCTCCGTTTATGCTCCCTGGTTTATAAACTTTCTGCCACAGCACACCATTGGGCAGTGAATCTCAAGCAACACCTTCTAAAACCTTTATAGGGAAAGGATTGTAGGAAATCGTGTTTCTTTCATCTATAACGGGCACAAAAAGGGTTCGTGGGATACTCCGAAAAAGAAACGGACAGTGCGGTGAAACCAAGCTCATCAGAGAAAAAAGCGATCGCGCTCCTTGACCCTCTTAAGCATTGGAACCCTCGCCTGCCTATTCCAGTTTATGCACTCTACGTCGGCTTGGCTTGTGCTACCTTCCCTAACACCTGTTCATCGGTTAGCCGCAGCTGGCTTATCGTTTTTGCCCGGTTCAGGTGGCTTTCTATTAAAGTAAGCCTCCAGCACTTGACGCACCATTGGTCCTGCTACCGAACCGCCACCGCCACCAGAATGTTCAGTAAAAGCCACTACCACAATTTCTGGCTTATCTGCAGGCGCATAAGCTCCAAACCAGGCATGAGGTTTACCGGGGGGAGCCTCAGCCGTTCCACTCTTCCCAGCAGAGGGGGGTAAGTGGGGTACATCCAATGCTTTCCCTGTGCCATCTGACACCACTTGTCGCAGTCCCTTGCGTAGGGTATCCACAGTTGATTGCTTGAGCTTTAACGGCTTGCGCCACTTTTTCGCCTGCTCATCATTTTTGAGCAGGTGAGGCCTAACTCGATAACCGCCATTCGCTGGTACAGAAAACATCACTGCCAATTGGAGGGGCGTGGCTTGGGTAAATCCCTGACCGATGGACATATTGACCGTATCGCCAACCGTCCATTCCCATTTATAAACCTTCCGCTTCCAGGCATCGTCAGCAACTAACCCTGAGGCTTCTTCCGAGATCTCAATCCCCGTTTTTTGACCAAAGCCATATTTACGTGCCCACTCAATCAACGTTGGGCCCCCAACCCCCTTGCCAATCTGACCGAAGAATGTGTTGCTGCTAATCGCCATAGCCCCCACAAATCCCAAAGGACCGAAACCGGCTTTATTCCACTCCCCAAAAGCAGTTCCGCCGACATACAGAGCTGGAAAAGTCTGTAGTACGGTGTTGGGAGAATATTTACCCGATTCCATCCCTGCTGTTGCGGTCACAACCTTGAACGTACTTGCCGGTGGAAAGCCTCGCAATGAGCGGTTAACAAACGGGTTACCTTTGCCTTGCAATTGCTTCCACGTTTGTGAAGTAATCCGAGTTGAGAAAATGTTAGGGTCAAACGTCGGGCGACTGACCATGGCGAGGACAGCACCGTTTTTGGGGTTAAGAGCGACAATCGCCCCCTTGCGATTCCCTAAAGCCGCCTCTGCTGCCTTCTGTACCTTCAAGTCCAGCGTCAGTTCTACATCCTTCCCTGATTTAGCTTTTTTCTGACCCAAAACTCTCAGGACTTGACCCGCCCCATCAACTTCCACCTGCTGACCCCCCCATTCGCCCCGCAGCTGGTTCTCATAGGCTTGTTCGACCCCCATTTGCCCGACAATGTCGCCGATGCGGTAACCTTCGTCTTTGCGCTTGGCGAGTTCTTCGTCGTTGAGTTCCCCAGTGTAACCCAAGACGTGAGCTGCCAAATCCCCGTTGGGGTAGTTCCGCACGGCTTCAATATCCACCTCGACCCCTTCGAGTTGGTTGCCGTACTCAGCTAGCGCTGTGATTTGAGCAGGACTGATGTCACGCTCGATGCGGATGAGGGAAGGCGAGTTAAAGCCTGCTCGTTCTACACGTTTTTGAATATCGGCTTCTGGGATATTCAAAGTTTTCGAGAGGCGTTGGCGAGTTTGAGGCCAATCTCCCTTTTTGAGGGCGATAGGCCATAGATACACCGCGTAAGACAACCGGCTGCTTGCCAATACTCGACCCTTGCGGTCAAAAATGTTGCCCCGCACAGGTTGCTTGGGAATTAAGCGAATCCGGTTATTTTCTGCTAGCTGTCGATTGCGAGTTCCTTGTACTAACTGTAAGTAAGCTAGCCGAGAGCCTATGGCTCCCATCAAGAAAAGGCTTACGAACAGCATTAAAAATAGAGCTTGGTGATTGCGCCCTACTGTACGAGGAGTCGATTGGCGGCCTCCGGAGGATGGCTGAAACACAGTCATATCAGAAAACTCTCGCGGCTCTTGTCTTTATTAAATTTTCACCTATTTTATTGTTTATCCTGAAATTTTTGTGCTATTTGAAGTTATTGATAATTTTTAAGGTTTCCTACGGAAATGGATAATGATTGACTTCTGGTTGCATATCTAGTTAATCGTTTTCGTCATTAGTCATCAGCCATTAGTGAAATGTATGCCCTATAAGGCTTTCAACTAATGACCAAGGACTAAGGACAACCTTAACCGACATTTGTGCAAATTTAACGGGCGATCGCTGACTCAGGGAGCAGGTACTGACTTCGGTTTAGGGATTAAGCCTGGATTGTTGTGCTTAAAGTAAGCTTCTAAGACTTGACGCACCATGGGTGCTGCCACCGCACCCCCACCACCGCCAGAATGTTCGGCAAAGGCCACCACCACAATTTCTGGTTTATCTGAGGGTGCGTAGGCTCCAAACCAAGCATGAGATTTACCCGGGGGAGCCTCCGCTGTTCCACTTTTACCATCAGTAGGGGGGAGTTCTGGTACGTTCAAAGCCTTCCCGGTACCGCCAGCGACCACTTGCCGCAATCCGTCTCGCACTACTTTTAAGGTTGATGGCTTTATATTTATGGACTGTCGCCAACTTTTTGAGTCCTCATCATCCTTGAGCAGGTGTGGCTTAATCCGATAACCGCCATTCGCCGGTACGGCAAACATACCCGCTACTTGTAAGGGTGTTGCTTGAAGAAATCCCTGACCGATAGACATATTCACTGTATCGCCCACCGACCACGCTAATTTCAGGTGTTTCTGCTTCCAAGCATCATCTGCCACTAACCCTTCAGCTTCTTCCGAGGCAAGCTCAATGCCCGTTTTTTGCCCAAAGCCATACTTGCGAGTCCACTCAATCAGGGTGGGGCCCCCAATACCTTTACCGATTTGATAAAAGAAGGTGTCACTACTCATCGCCAGTGCCCCAACAAATCCCAATGGGCCAAATCCTGCATGGTTCCATTCTCCAAACCTCGTCCCACCAATCGTCAGAGAGCCGTAGGTTTGCAGCACAACGTTGGGAGAGAACTTGCCCGATTCTATGCCTGCTGTCGCTGTCACCACTTTGAAGGTACTGGCAGGTGGAAAGCCTCGCAGAGAACGGTTGACAAACGGGTGGTCTTTGCTTTGGAGTTGCTTCCAGGTGTCTGGAGTAATGCGCTTGGAGAAAATGTTGGGGTCAAACGTCGGGCGACTAACCATGGCGAGGACAGCACCGTTGTTGGGGTTGAGGGCGACAATTGCGCCTTTGCGATCGCCTAATGCTTTTTCTGCTGCCTTTTGCACGTCCAAGTCCAGCGTCAAACGGACATCCTTGCCCGCTTTGGCCTGTTTTTGACCGAGAATTCTCAGTACGCGACCGGCCCCATCGACCTCCACCTGCTGACCGCCCCATTCACCCCTGAGTCGGCTCTCAAAGGCTTGTTCGACCCCCATTTGACCCACAACGTCACCCATGCGGTAGCCTTCGGCTTTGCGCTTGGCGAGTTCTTCGTCGTTGAGTTCACCGGTGTAACCCAATACATGAGCCCCCATCTCACCGTTGGGGTAGTCTCGCACTGCCTCAATATCCACCTCTACCCCTTGAAGTTGGTCTCTGTACTCTTCTAGCGCCGTGATTTGAGCGGGAGTGAGGTCGCGGGCAATTCGCAGCAACGACGGGGAGTTGTAGCCGGCTTGTTCCAAGCGTTTTTGAATCTCGGTGTCTGGGATATTCAAAATTTTGGAGACAAGTTTGAGGGTTGTCGGCCACTCTGCCTTTTTGCGGGCAACGGGCCAAAGATAAACGGCACGAGATAACCGGCTGCTTGCCAACACTCGGCCCTTACGGTCAAAAATATTACCCCGTACAGGTTGCTTGGGAATCAGACGAATGCGGTTATTTTCTGCTAGCTGTCGGTTATGGTCTCCGTCCACCAATTGCAAATAAACCAATCGAGAGCCAATTCCTCCCATCAGGAAGATGCTAACGAACAGCATGAGAAATATAGATTGGTAATTGCGTCCAACGCTACGGGGGGTAGTTTGACGCCCTGGTGAGGATGGCTGAATTACAGTCATATCAGATCAGAAAATTCAAGTGGCTGGAGTCTCAACGAATTTTTTACCGGGTTGATTGTCAAGCATCCGGCGAGAATCAGTTGGGGCAAAGAAATTAACCCTCAACTGAGAATACATACGTAATTTATTGCGCGTGAGTTAAAAATCGTAACTCATCAAGAGGTTAGAGTAGACAGATACAATAAACCCATGTACAAAAACGACGCTTAATCATTCAGTCAGACTACCCTAAAAATAGGGGCATCGCTGCTGTTGAACCAATCGCTATGTCTCAAACTTCTGTTAAAGAACAACGCGCTCCGGATATTGCTACTGAGCTTGATGTTGAACTCCGCAAGGTTTTCAAAGTTTTTGATGGAGAAACCGCTGTCCGAGGTGTCGATCTCAATATTCACCGAGGAGAGTTTTTCAGTATTCTCGGTCCATCGGGTTGCGGGAAGACGACAACTCTGCGCTTGGTGGCAGGGTTTGAGACTCCTTCAGCGGGGGAGGTGCTGATTCAAGGACAGCCAATGAATCATGTCCCACCCCACCGAAGACCGGCGAATACGGTATTTCAAAGCTATGCCCTGTTCAATCACTTGAGGGTAGCGGAAAATATCGCTTTTGGTCTGCGGCTGAAGAAGCTCAAAAAAGCAGAAGTTGAGGAGCGGGTGAAACAGGCGCTCAAACAAGTGAAGATGGAAGCCTATGCCAATCGGTTCCCAGCTCAACTTTCTGGAGGGCAACAACAACGGGTGGCGTTAGCACGGGCACTCGTTAATCGACCGGCAGTATTGTTATTGGATGAACCGTTAGGAGCGCTAGATTTAAAGCTGCGGAAGGAAATGCAGGTTGAGTTATCGAATCTGCATAGAGAGTTGGGTCTAACGTTTATTATGGTCACCCACGACCAGGAAGAGGCGTTAAGTCTTTCTGACCGCATTGCAGTAATGCGGAGTGGGAAAATTGAGCAAGTGGGTAGCCCCACAGAAATTTACGAACGTCCCCGAACGGCATTTGTCGCAGATTTTATTGGAGATACGAATTTCTTTAGGGGGCGCATAGAAGCGGCTGATACCGCCTCACTCGAAATGGTAACCACAACGGGACTGAAGATTTTAGTACAGCATAAACCGCCAAGGGATATTGCGATTAATTCTAAGGAAGTTGTGGTCAGTGTACGTCCTGAGAAAATTCGCCTCTCGCTTTCTCCCCCAGAGTCCTCCATTAATTGCTTTGAAGGTCGTATCCAGAATGTGATGTACTTAGGGACTCACGTTCAATATGTAGTGGAATTGTTGAGTGGCGATCGCATAACCGTGCTACTCCCCAATGTCACCAGTAAGTTGCCGGATGTGAACATCCCAGTTTACGCTCGCTGGGCTGCTACCGATTGTCTGGCGTTAGAGGAAGGATGAAACCATGCTGGTACCTGGAGTGACATCATTTTTACAGGAGTTGGAGTCTCACTGCCACTCCAAGGCGATCGTAACGTTTCTCGATAGTGATGGCGAGCCCATGGTGATTACCCTAAAGCGTTTAGGGGATGAAGTCACTTATGGGGAGTATTGGGGTGTTAAGGAATTATTTATTGGCAAACTTCTAGTTGGCTGTAAGCCTTCGGGTTCGCTGATTTTGCGCTCCTTCACCGACCAAATGGATGAACTCACTCAGTTACCGATTAAAGAACTGCGGGGCTACATTCTTAAAGGTTACGGTCAGGATCTAGATTTTGAGAAAATACCGCCCACTACCATGTTTGCCTGTCACAACACCGACGCTGCAACCGGCGAACCTCTCCCCCTCGAACAAGCAGTACGTTATTGCTGAGATAGAAAATTATGAATTATGAATTATGAATTATGAATTATGAAAACAATGACCCATGACCAGCGACGAACCTCTCTAAGACGCATTAAGCGACGCCAGTTTATACAAATCGCGACCTTAGCAGCGGTAAGCAGTATGACGCTGTCTGGATGTGGCTGGACGCTGGCTCAGGTTCGTCCCCAATCCAATAATCAAAGCTCTTCAAAAGACCTATACATCTATACTTGGTCTGGCTATACTGACCAGCCGTTGCTAGACCGTTTTCAGAAAGAAACAGGCTTTCGGGCGGTAGCTGATGTTTTTGATTCTAATGAGGCCATGCTCGCCCGACTGCAGGCTGGAGGGGGTGGATCTTACAGCATCATCTATCCCTCTGATTATATGGTGCAGAAGATGGCATCGATGGGGATGCTACAAAATCTCGACTTCTCTCGCCTTGAGGGAATGGATCGGCTGTTTTCCCGCTTCCAAAATCCGACTTATGACCCAGGTAATCAGCATAGTGTACCCCTAAGTTGGGGGACAACGGGTTTAATTTATAACACTAAAAAGTTAACGCAGCCACCGGAAGATTGGTCTTATTTATGGGAAAATCAACAGCAACTCTCCAGGCGAATGACCTTGCTTAACGATGTCCGGGAAGTGATGGGTGCGACATTGAAAATGCTAGGGTACTCTTACAATTCAAAAGACCCTGAACATATTCAACAAGCTTATCAAAAACTGATGGAATTAAAGCCAAATATTGCATCATTTACGTCTGATGCTTGGCGTCCTCAAGTTCTAAGTGGGGATTTACTCGTTGCTATGTGCTATTCCTCCGATGCCACTGAAGTGATTGAAGAGAATGAGCGTGAAGACTTGCGATATGTACTTCCTAAAAGTGGTTCTTCTCTGTGGACGGATACCCTAGCAATTCCTACAACAGCTCCCAATGTGGAAGGCGCTTACGCTTGGATTAACTTCATGTTACAGCCGGATGTTGCCGCTCAAATTTGTGAGCGATTGAGCTTTGCTACACCCAACAAAGCTGCTTTCAAACTGTTGCCTCCTGAAATCCAAAATATGCCGAGTTTGTTTCCGCCAGAGTCGGCAGTAGAAGACTGTGAAGGAATTGCTCCCCTCCAAGATATCCTGAGTCAAGTCTATGACCAATACTGGACTAGACTGACGAGCGCTTAGTCAATTCATAATTCATAATTCATAATTCATAATTCATAATTCCCGATCGCCTGTGTCTACTAACCTAACTCCTCCCTCAATCCCCAAATCCGGTGCCTCTGATGGCATAACAGAACTACCCGCTTTGCATGAAAAGAAGCGCCTTCGCTGGCAGTGGCTGGAACCGCTAGTTTTGCTAGGGCCCGCAGGAATGTGGTTGCTGTTGCTGCTAGTGCTGCCAACGTTGGTGATTTTTGAGCTGAGTTTGGTGCCAAACATCAAACCTGGAGATGTGGTGAATCCTTCGGGAATCGACAACTATCTCCGAGTCTTTAGTGCGACGAACCTCTGGGTGATGGTGCGATCGCTTTATTTTGCCATTGGTACTATGGTACTTTGCCTGATTCTGGGATTCCCCGTTGCTTACTGGATTGCTCAGATGACACCGAAGCGTTGGCGGAATCTACTTTTGCTGGGGTTTATCCTGCCGTTGTGGACTTCCTCGCTGTTACGTTCTTATGCCTGGATTACAATCCTCAGACGCACGGGAGTTCTCAATATCGTGCTAACGAGTATTGGGTTACCCCAATTGAATGTATTGAATACGGGTTCAGCGGTACTGATTGGCATGGCGTACAGCTATTTGCCCTACATGGTGTTAATTCTCTACGCTTCATTGGAGAAGTTAGACAGGCGGTTGTTGGAGGCAGCAGCAGATTTGGGGGCAAATCCGCTTCAAACGTTCCAGAAAGTAACTATTCCCCAAACTTTACCGGGAATTGCGGCCGGTTCGTTGCTGGTGTTTATTAGTAGTTTGGGAGATTTCGTCGATCCAGAATTGCTGGGTGGTGCATCGAGTATGACGGGTGCGCGTTTGATTTATAACCAGTTTTTGGGGGCAACTCAGAACTGGGGTTTTGGTTCGGCGTTGAGTATGGTGTTAATTTTTGCGGTGAGTATTGCGATCGCGCTTTTGATTAAGTATGGCGATCGGGAAGCGACAGCACAGCGTTAACTGGACGAAGCTGAGAGTTATATCGGTTCTCAACCCTTATGGAATACAAATTCTTGGTAGAGGCACGGCATTGCCTTGCCCTTACTGTATTTTATGCTTGCCGAGAACTGCTATATTTCCCCAATTTCAGGAAAGAATAGAGTGTCGCCACAGTCCTGATGCAAAAGCCATAATAGCGGGCAAAGTAAATCGGGGAGTCAAGTATGCTTGGTGAATTCTCAGCAGCATCGATCGCCATTAAGGCAGCACAGTCCATTCTTCCAGTCGTTGCCAAAGCACTAGCGACTCAAATCAACAGCGCGTTTAACCCTACAGATTTAGAGAAAGCGCTGAAAGCTGGCATCACTGCCGCTGAGGAGTCAGATAAAACAAAGAATTGGAGCCAGCAGTTATTTTATCATTGCGAGGACAAGCAAGTTAGAGATATTTTGGATTGCTTTTTCAAGAAGACGGGCGTTCAGGAAGAATTACAAAAGCCGCTGCAAAATCAAGGAAGACCAGACCTCGACTTTTTAATTGCCGCCTTTAAAAAGGTTGGATTAGAACTTAAACTAAAGTTTCCTGAAAATAGTATTGAATCTTGGCTGAAAAAATTTGTAGAGACTTATTTTGAGAAGACTGACGCCTATTTAAAATTTCAGGTTGTGAAAGATAATTATTTCAAACGCCTGGACGATTGGTTTGATGATATCAAGTTTGCTGGAATTAAAGTTGAAGGGCGCGAAGTTGAAAAATCGGCAAAGCTGGCAGACATTTTTGTTATGCCTGATGTGGTGGAAGAGGGGCAGCGTCAGGACTTTGCCCCCTTTGAGCGGGACTTTATAGAGGGGAATGTCAGTCAACGTCAGGCAGAATTACTCTGGGAGCAACGCCAGCTTTTGCGCTTGGGAGAAGGTGCGGGAAGAAAGTTTCTAGCACAACAACTGTTGAGTGAAAGCACGGCTCAGAAATTAGTGTTGCTGGGCGCACCGGGTTCTGGCAAGACAACGTTGATGAGTTATTTTACCGTCATGCTGGCTCGGGAACAGCCCCAACAACTGGGTCTAGCAGCAGACACAGACTGGTTGCCTATTCTGATTCGGATTCGCGATTTATCGAGATACTCAGATATCAGTATTTTAGAATACGTGCAACAGTTTGCTCGCACTAATTTATCGGTTAACCAGCTACCCACTGGATTTTTTGAGTATTGGCTAGACGATGGACGGGCGTTAATTTTACTGGATGGGTTGGATGAGATTGCCGAATCGGGTAAGCGGGATGAGATTATTAGAAAAATTGAGTGTTTTCTCGGACAGTTTGATAAGAATAGGGCAATTATTACATCTCGACCTGCGGGATATAAGCCTGTCTTTTTCCGCACGCAAGAGTTGCCGCACTATACACTTCAGTTATTTGATGAGTCAAAAATCGAGCTATTTGTCAAGCATTGGTATGAAAGCCGCTTCAAAGACTTAGAGGAAGCGCAACGACGCCAGGAAAGCTTGAAGAAGGCTTTGACAGGACAAGAACGAATTAAAGTCTTAGCTAAGAATCCGCTGCTCCTGACGATTATTTCGTTGATTCATCGTTACGAAGCCGATTTGCCAAGACAGCGATATAAACTTTATGACCGGGCAGTTAAGACGCTGTTAACAGCTTGGGATGCTGGGAAGGAACTTGATTATCAATTGCCCCTGGACTATCTCAATCGAGACGATATCGAACGGTTGATGCAACGGTTGGCTTACTGGATTCATACGCAGGGAGGTACGGGCGATAACGAGGGCGGTACGCTGATTGATAAAGATGAACTGATTCGGCAATTAAGGAAGTTTATTGTCGAACAAAAAGGAATTGAGCGACATCAAGCAGAGGCAGAAGCAAAACGCTTTATCGGGTATATTCGA
>JBFLZA010000016.1:0-30436 GCA_040756535.1 Cyanobacteriota bacterium | reverse complement strand
GGGGGGGCGATGGACGGGGGACAGGATTTTTAAACTGGCTTAAAAGTCGAGAAATTAGCAAGAGTCAAGCTTACTCACTCATTGAACTGGCAAACAGTGCCGATACTCTCCTAGCAGAGGGAAAACTTGACCCGGAGGCGATTAGAAACTTCAGCAAACGGGCATTTGTGGAAACGGCGAAATCTGCCCCAGAAGTGCAACAAATGGTAACAGAGGCAGCGCAAAAAGGCGATCGCATCACTCGGCGTGAAGTCAAGCAACTCGCGGATGAATGGACGGCGATGTCTTCGGAATTGTTACCGGATGAAGTCAAAGAAAAAGCTACATCGGGTACCATGCCAGCGCGTTATCTGGCCCCTTTAGTCAAAGAAATGGAAAAGTTGCCAGAAATTCACCTCAAACCCTTACAAGAAGAAGTTGCAGCCAATCCTGATGTTGATACGGTTAAACAGATCACATCCGACGCCCGATTCTTAGCTAAATATCTCGATGCTGCGGCTCAAGTTCAAGCAATTCAGCAGTCATCCACAGATATGGAAATGGCGCTACAAGAAGCACTGCGACTTGACTGCTTGAACACGGCCGCTGATTTGGTGAAACAAGCTTCGGTACTCGAACAAACCGTGGGCAAACTTTACACGACTTGGAAGCGTGTGAGCAGCTTGTCCGATCGCTTGTATGTAGACACGGGAGCGAGTACTCCAAATTTGCGATCGCTCCTCAACTGCCTAGATCGGCTTACAGGTGAAGTGATCGAAGTTGCATTAGATGATGAAGGGGAACAAGTTGTCCGCCTAAAAATCATGGCAGACTCTCAGATTTAACGCATATAGGAGAGATTATGTAGGGGCTCATTTTATGCAATAAGTTAGCTTGACACACCAATAATTCTCAATTCATACCCGCCCTTCAAACTAGTTTTATTCGCGTTAATCAGGTAGACATAATATCAATTATTGCCTGAACCCTTACAAAAACGTCATGCCAACTCCAAGTTTTAACGTTACAAAAAAGAAATCAGTTACAGTGACGACCTTCGGAATTATACTCTTTAGTCCAACAGGATTCTAGGATTTTAACTCTATAAAAATAGGCAAAGCGTCTAGGATTCAGTACCAGTTTAGTCGTGGGACTCAAGAGAGGCTGGTTAAGAAACGGCCAAAGAGGAAACTTAATCTTGATAGGTTTGTCAGCCATGGAGTTAGATCATCGAACTTTATAAAGGGAGAAAAATCTAGACAGCTAGCGATGTGGCTGTCAAGGTACTATCCTTATTTAGGCGCTCGTTATGCACCAAAGAAACTCTTACTCCTGGAATTCCTTTGTGAGTTTCTTGAGAGCCTCCTTTAATCAGTTTGAATGTTCCACTATTCAATTTAGGTAAAGCCAACATAAAAACTTTGTAAAAATTAAATGAAGCGGTAGAACTCAGCTCTGTTCTGGCGTTCAGACAAAGGCATCAGTGGTCTTGAAGCCGCTATCTTTTGCCTGAAATGTCTCGATGCTCTGTGATACTATAGTTGAATGCACATGGTATAATGTTAAATTGCTCTGATGCTGCTTGCGTCAAGCCGCACGGCTCAAAGCAGCAAACCGAAGCCGCCATTTCGGTCAAGGTATCAAAGGCTCTGGGACGTGGTTCTCAGATGTTGGGGTACTTCCCCTGTAGAGCCATGCGTGTTGCTCAAACCGTTGAAGTGCCCAAAACATGGAGGTTTGAGAAGAAATTCCCTGCAATTTACTTGTGGGGAAAAAGTTAAAGACTATTATCTGGAGGTTTACTATGGGACGCAAATGTCAGCTGACCGGCAAAAAGGCAAACAATGCCTACGCTATTTCCCACTCCCATCGCCGGACGAAGAAGTTACAGGAGGCCAACTTACAATGGAAGCGAGTTTGGTGGCCCCAGGGCAAGCGTTGGGTTAGATTGCACCTTTCCACTAAGGCAATTAAAACTCTGGAAAAGCGAGGCCTGCAAGCGATGGCAAAAGAAGCGGGTATTGACCTCAATCGCTTCTAAGCAAGCCGTAAGGAACTTCCGATACACACCCCTTAGCGGTATGGAATTGTGGGGGCAAGGCAAACCTTGCCCCTCTTTCAATCTCTATGCTTAACCCATAACTTCTGAAATCTTTGCTTCCTCTCGTTTCTCTCTAGAAGCTAGAAATGCTTCATCCATAAGTCCCAGGATGCTGTAGGGGCGAAGCAATCGGACGATCAATTTGGCTGCTTGACCTAGATTTTTGTATCCGAATGCTTCGCCCTTCCACGCTACTACTAATGACAAAGCGGCAGACGACATTCCTCCCCCGCTTAAAAAGACGGGGGCAACAGAGCCGCTTTTTTGTGATAGATCATAGATATTTTTCTTTAGGGTGATAAGTTTTCCCAAGCAGGTGGGTAGGATAAGTGCAGTTAGCCGTACTAACCACTCGTTGTTAAGTCGGGTCTGAGTCTACTACCATTGTTATCAGGGATTGTCAATCTACCGTTGAAGGGAGGAAAGTCTTGTCTTTTATTTCGATATACCCATAAAACCTCCCTTGCTCCGGATAGTCTGGAAAAAGACTTCGGAGCTATCAAGCTTGGAGCTTGAATCAAGAAATTTCCCTTGACGACGAAGTTGTAATTGTTATCACTCAAGTAGCAGATGGAGTAGAGCGATTTTCGCCAACCCTGCTACTCCCCCTAAAGCAAAGGGGTGAGCTATTTTTCGGCTCATCGTTGTTGTTTTAACGCCAGCGTGCTGCTCTTTGATCTCAGGACTATTTAATGTTTGGCAGGAAAGTCAACATGTCAACTCGCAAAAAACCAAGGAATTTTATCCAGCGTCTCCTAAAACGAATATGGCAGTCCTTTAACGCTCTCATCAAAGGACTGACTAACGGTGTTTTGCGTAGTTTGATGGTGTTCAAACGCCGCTCCCGCCAAAGTCAAGCTGGTTTTGTGCTACCTACGGTAGTGATGGTAATGCTCGTAGTCGCGCTACTGACTACAGCGATCGTGATTCGGTCATTCGATAGGGCGAAAAATGCCAGCAATATTCGGGTAGATCAAGCCGTCCTCAATGCGGCAACACCAGCACTGGATAGGGCGAGAGCGAAGTTAGAGCGCTTGTTTTCTGCTGAAGAAAACCGCTTATCAGGAAATCCCCCGCCAGAAGGTTCCAGCTACGACGAGGTGGGCACGATTTCTTATGTCCTGAGTCAGAACGAGTATACGTTTGGCGATGAAACTCCGCTCAAAGTGGCGTTTGACATTGACGGTAACGGGATTGAAAAGAAAGATCAGCTCAAAACCGCTTGGAAGTTCCCTACTGATACCGATAACGATGGTCGGTTTGATACCTTTACCCTCTACGGTATTTATTTCCGAAATCCTTCTACAAATAGAGCGAGACAACCTCTAGAAGCTAGGGCGCTGCCTCAAGCAACCGGAATCGGTAATGCTTGTGCGGCTGGAGATGATGGAGCAAGCTCGTTTCAACAAAATCAGGGTTGGTATGAAACAGACGGTCAGTTGAAAAAAGCATTCTTTACTTATGTGGCGAATGTTCCCATCAGTCAAGCTGACATCGACAAAATTCCTACAGTTCAGCAAGCTAAGTACCAAGTGTACCAAGGCAATAAAAGCTTTTCTGCCTTGGAGATGCAGCAAGATCAAGGCAGAATTGCCCTAGATAATAATGCTGTTTGGTACAAAGATGACTTGGTCATCTCCAACGTGCCTCCCTTCAACCTGAATGGTCGAATTCATACCAATAGCAACTTAATGGTTGCTAATACTGATAACGATAAAATCACCCTCTGGCAAGTCAGTAGCCTCAACTCCTGCTTCTACACGGCAGAAAACGCCAAGATTATTGTGGGGGGTCATGTAGCCGCCGGGGACATAACCGGTGACTCGGACGGAGGGGCTGGAGATAGTGGTAACAACTTGGTAGAGATTCACCTGTATCAGGGGACAGGAACAAGACCTGATCAGAATAATCAGCAGTATGTCAACAACGACAATAAAACAACAGATTTTAACCCTGCAGAGATTGCCTCAAATAGCAACGCCTATGAGGCCCGTCTGAATTTATTAGTGAATGCGGCGATTGCGGAGTTTAAGGCTCAGTATCCTACGGGAGATTATACGAATGTTGGAAACTTCAATCGCTTTCCCCCTGAGGTAATTAGCACGTTTAACAGTAAATATGACGCGGACGATCCGGGTTCAGGAGAAAGCATCCTTAGGCAGGTTCTGAAAACTTACTTTGCTGATCGCATCCGGATTGTTTCTTATAAGGAAGTGCCTCCGGGTGCCGACCCGTTAGCGCCGCTGGCGCAAGGTGCATCCCCCTTTGCAGGAGGTGGGGTCATGGTACCTCCCCTGGAATGGATGCGCTATGACACAGCAGACCCAACAGTTTTACCTGTGAAAACGAGTGGAGGGGGGATAGAGCTAGAGGCAACCAATCCAAATGAACTCCCCGGTACAGGTAGCAGCAAAGAGGAAGAGCGGATCGGCGATCGCATTCAGGTCGGCAACAGCTTACCCCGTCGGTGGTTGAAGGAGGACAACACTACCTATGCCACAGCTAATGAGGAACAAGAGATTGCTGTTAATGTTAATTGGAATGCTGGTGGCGGCAAACGGACTCGCGAGGGTTTAGTAGAACAACTCGATGACTTGGGCGATACCTCTCGCGGCGGTTACTGGGAGCGAGCAGCAGCGCTCAGCGGCAAGGAGTTTGAAGACCCATCGATCAAAGAACTCGCTGGCGGTTTGCGGGTTATTACAGGTGCGGGAATTTACATCGATGGTATTCCCGTCGCCCAGGGAGGCACAGGAATTCGTGAGAGTCAATATGTCGCAGGGATTAGTCCAGAACTGCCAAAATCGTTCTTGCCGACTCCACCCGCTTCAACTGCTTTAGAACTCAAACAGCTGGCGGCAAAAGATGAGAGAGGCATTAAACTCCCACCAGATATTCAAAACGAAACCAATCCAGCTAACCTCACGAACTATGTGGTGTGGCCAGACACCATGCCCATGTTTAAGTGGGATGACGCCAACAATAGCAATACATACGATGCAGGCGAAGCCAAGAGAGGCGACCTGCAAATGAGGGCGACTGTGGTTTACCACTCTGCCAAGACCGCAGGCCCGGATCAGGAACCGATTGCTTGCATCGCTACCTTATACGACCCCACTGATCCTCTCAGAGCACAAAACGTTACTGGTCTGCCTAAAGTCCCAGACCTTGAAAATACAGAGCTTGGGACATCACTCAATGGGATTAATTACGACGCTACTGGGTTGAAAGCGTTGAGAGCCTCAGCTCTCAGCGACCTCAAACTGCTCAGACAAGCGAATTTGCTTTTCCCCGATGGGCGCTGGGCCAATAAACCGCTCAGAGATGCCGTGATTAAATTACGCGACAAGGGGGTTGAAAATCTTTCTGTAGCGGATACAGCCGCCATTGATGCTGCCAATTGCGCTTTTAGAATTCTGAATAGTCCCACGGCTTTTATCACTAATAGTCCAGTGCCAAATTTGGCGATCCAAGAACGAACATTTCTGGATGCTAGACAAGTTAAAGCACTTCGCAAACGGGATACCAAGTCGGTCTTCAACCCCACCACTAATAGTTTTGAGACTCAAGCACTCACCCTTGCTGGTGGGACCCCTGTTACCCGTGAAACCCAATGGGAATACATCAGTGATCCAGACAAACTGAAGATTGCTGAACTCGGTGAACTGAGTTTGCCGGCGACTTCGGCTGAATACTCTTTGCCTATTGAGCAGCGCCAACCCCTGGAAATTCGGGTGACGCAGATCGATCTAGACGTACTCCGACAAACCCAAGTCCAACCTGCTGGAGGCACTGGGATTAACAACAAAGATGAATACCTACTCCCTAACAGTGGCATTATCTACGCCAGCCGGAATGATGCGGTTCCCGACATCACCAATTTTGATCCCACCACGGGTGAAGATGCTGGCTCTTCGGCCACAGACTTCAAACTCGATCCCACACGTCGCCCCAATGGCATCCGGCTCGTCAATGGCAGCAATCTAGCACGGCAAAATGACTACCGAATCGCAGAGAAGGGTTTGATTCTCGCGTCCGACTTGCCGGTGTATATAAAAGGTGAGTTTAATCGCCACTCTAAGCCAGGAACAACGACCGTCAGAGAAGAGTTCACAGATCTGCTGTTAGATGATTACACCAATTTCTACACTCGTCAGACCCTAAACAAGAGCTTTGCTTGTCGTCCCAGCCCAGACAACGCGGCAGCTTGCCCGGATGGTGGAGATCAGTGGCGTGCAGCAAGGATTCTCTCGGATGCGGTAACGCTATTGTCCAGTAATTTCAGAGATGGCTACCGGAACGAGGGAGACTATGACCTCAACAACAATGCCGGCAACCTAGCTGTAGAATCTCGTCTGAAAAATGGCTTCTGGTGGAACTATTTTGCCACCAGCAGTGAGTGGTATGGCAACGATGGCTTTCCAAAACAAGGAAGCTCCTATGTAACAAACGGTGTCACACCCATTCAGCGCCGGGAGAATTTCCCAGAGTACAAGATGGAAATTTGTCGGAAACTTCCTGTATCCGCTTGTGGACCGGGAGATTGGACAAAAGATGGTGCTGGAACTACAGCTCCCTACGAAGATAGTGACACATCTATTCGCTATGTAGCTATTGACGATCGGCGCTATCCTCGTCGGCTTGCCTTTAGGCGGAATAGCTTTGGGGAAATTGAAATGCCAAGTTGTAGTGCTGATACTCCTGTGGACTGCAAACCAATCCCCATAGCCGTTAATGGTAGCAGCACAGTAGACGTTGTCTATGATGGTATGACTGCTTATACAGGGAGTACTTCAACTCTGCCTGCATCCGTAGATAATGCCCTTTGGTACTGGACAACCAAAGATGCAAGTAATCCTTCAGCCGCTACTGATACTTCGACTCCCATAGCGGCTTTGACTTCCCAACCTGATGTCACTTACAACGGCACCGGAAAACTGTACTATGCTCCTTTCGATCCAGAGGAAGTTTCGGAAAGGCAGCTACTATTGCCCGGATTGCCTGAATTTCCCCTAGAAATGGGCATACCATCCCTAAATACTCAGCCGACGGCCACCACTAAGACAGGTGCTCCGTCAGACTATGCAATATTTACTATCACGGACGGAGAAGGATGTCTGACTTCACAAGCCTATAAGCCGAATGACAACAACCCAACAGTGGGTGCTTGTCCCGCCGCCGACGTGGTAACTGAGGCAGTGACAGCCATTGTGACTGCATGGGATAAGTTGCTTAACTACACAAGACCAGCGAATGTTCCTCTTAGTGTAGTTTCCACCAACAGACTCGGCGACATACTGACCTCTTTGTCGCTAACCTATGATCCCGCTCAACTCACCCCTGTTACTCTGAAGGCAGAGGCAAAAGTCAATATCTACGACTTGCCTACCTCGTGGCCTAACAATACTGAGTTGTCAAACTTAGCAATTACGCTAGATGGGAATAATCGAATCGATAGCCCGATCTTTGTTTTCCGCACGCCTCCGGGTATGACCAACCTCACAATTAAGGATGTAAACCTGACGCTAGAGGGAGTCGATCCGAATAATATTTTCTGGGTTATTAGGGAGAATCTGAGAATTGACAACAAACCGACACTTCAGATAGCTGGTAACTTCCTTAGCGGGAACCAGTACCAGACTCGTCCATCCCGTTTTTCCCTTAGTTCCACATCAAAGGTCAATGGAGGGCGTTTCTTAGGATTCTCCGCTGCTCCATCTGGTCAAGAATCAACTTATATGCCCACCGGGACGATAACAGCGATGACGACAGCGGCTCAACCCCTGCTCATCCCTATGTTAAACCTGCACTCCCCACAAGGAAACCCAGGAAATGCGCCATTCGGTAACGGCGAAACCATTACTCAGACATGGATACAGCGCCTACAGCCAGCTGTAACGGAAACCTACAACGCTGTCTTAATCATGGGAGATTCTCCCTCCCGACCCTTCCCCGGTAAAACGGGTGTAGATAGCGGTGAAAGTGGAGGCGGATTAGCGAACTTCCCTCGTTTCCTCGAAGCATGGAACGGATCTAGCACGAAGATTAGCGGCGGTTTTATCCAGTTCAAGAACAGCATTTTTGCCACAGCGCCATTTGAGGCAATAGACGACCCGCAAAGTGACAATTCACTCTTCTTTGATAGTCCTGCTTTTGGACAAAGACCCCCATACATGGGAGACTTCAACGCCGCAACTACGAGACCCTATATCTACAAGGGTGGTGGTCAACGTCAAAAAGCCCCCTACTATTTCCCACCTAAGCGCTTATGGGGTTATGATGTCGGTCTTTTGTCGCAGGCACCTGACTTGTTTGCCAGACGGTTCTCGACTCCATCAGCCGGTGTTCCTAACGAGTACTATCGAGAAGTTTCTCGAGATGACAAATGGGTTCAAACACTCTTGTGTGCAGCCGAGAAAAACCCACCAACCACACAAGGAGGACAGCCAACCTATGACCAATGGGCGATCTCTGACCCCAGACAACGTCCTAGCTCTTGTCAAGAGCCAACTCCGCCAGCCGCTAAGTACAGCGATCTTTGAGGCATAAGCCATGATGATACCCAAACAAAAGCTACCGTCTGTTTCATCGGCTCAATCGGGTTTCACCATCATTGAATGCTTGCTCGCGATTATTATTGTGGCTATTTTGATGGTGGCGGTTTCCCCAGCGATTGTCCTCTCAGTAGCCACAAGAGTCCAGGCGCGTCGCGTCGAACTAGCAACCCAAGCGGCCCAAACCTATATTGATGGTCTTAGAGCTGGAAAGATTCCACCACCTCCCTATGGAGTCGTGATGAAACCTGACCTGACCCAGAACCCATCGAATGCCAATTTGTTAAATACCTTTGCGGCACCCCAAGGTGGAGCCTTGACTTGCCCTCCTCCTCTGGCGGCAGGAGATCAGCCTACAGTGACAAATGTTTACTGCAAGGACAACAGCGGCTATCAATTCGGAACTCTGTACTGCGTCGATCTAGATCGGGAGGCTGGGTGTACGAAGGGAGACTTTGTGGTGCAGGGCTTCCGTAGCTTCACTGCCGATCCCACCAATCCTGCCCAACCTAACTTATCAGATGATGGGAGTCAGGGCTATTTGCTGGGCATCCGCGTCTATAGGGCAGATGCAATCATGAGCCTCAACGGACCTTTTAAGACCAGTGGAAATTCTCAAACTGTTCCGGGGAAAGCGAGAAAGGCGGCAACCTTTACGGGGGGCGTAGGCGATCGGGCCGCGCCCTTAGTAGAAACGACAACAACGATTCGCACCGGTCAAACTACCTATGAAACCCTTAGAGAGCGTCTAGGTGTTGAGTCCGATCGGCCGAATTTGAATGGTGGCGGAAATACTACTCCGTAAAAGATAGAGAATAGTCAGGCAGATTTTCAGCGCTCAAGCTGTGTGAGCTAAAGGGTAAAGAACACAATGGTTAAATTACTTAAACTACTTCTTGCTTATAAGTTTAAAGAGCCAAAGCCAAGCCAAACTAAGGGCGGCTTTACCCTGATTGAGCTGCTAGTCGGTCTGGTTCTAGCCTTATTGGTAATCCTCCCTTTGTTGGGGTTCATGGTCAACATACTCAGTAGCGATCGCCAAGAACAAGCAAAAGCCAATTCTGCACAAGAAATCCAGACAGCCCTCGACTACATTGCTAGAGATGTAGAGCAGGCTATCTATATCTATGATGCCCATGGATTGAGTAAAATTCAGGCTTCACTCCCAACGCCGGCTAACAGTGTTCCCGTACTCGTCTTTTGGAAGCGGCAATTTGTGCCGAACGTTATCCCTACTGCTCAAGGTAATGATGATGCCTTTGTCTACGCCTTGGTTGCATACTACGTAAGAACTTTACCAACAGCTGAGTGCACTAAACCCACTTCTACTGTGTCTTGTACGGCTCAAATTACTAGAACTTTAATTAAAAATGTTGCTAAGGATAGAAGTAACGAACCTATTGATAATGATGAGAGAGCACAAGGAAGCCCCGGTTTTGTCATGTTCGATCCCAAGGTATCAAGTTCCGTTGAAGAAATCATGAATGCATGGCCACCAACGGGTACTGACATTGACCGTGTAGCTGGAAATATCCAAGACAATACACCGGAAGTATTGATTGATTATATTGATCAAACTGCTGTAACTGGAGACCCAAAATTGTGTCCATCCATACAGCGAAGCACTGTACCTCCTGGAATCGCTGATGCAAGCGCATACGATACTGCTAACTACCAGCAGGTTCCCAAACCAACCTCTACAATTGGCTTTTTTGCTTGTGTTGATGTAGAAAAAACCTCAGCACAAATCTTTATGAGAGGAAATGCATTAGCTCGCCTCAGACCCAAATCAAATCCCCCCACTTATGTTGAGAGCCAAGCGGCTTATTTTCCTAGAGCCAGCATTCAAGTAAAAGGACGCGGATTGGTCACTGTCAAGCAAGGCGAGGAATAATAAACGTTTTACTAAATAGCTTAACCGCTGCTCTTGTAGGCATTAATCGGCAGGGCATTATGAAAAAACCAGTTTCATTGTTGAAACTTATACAGTATCTTTCTCGAAACGAAGCAAGAATCAAAAATTCTTTCTACAAAGATGATTCTGGCTACACGTTAATTGAGCTGCTAGTCGTCATTATTATGATCGGTGTTTTGGCGGCGATCGCTGCTCCTAGTTGGATTGGTTTCATCAACCAACGGCGGGTAAATGCGGCTAATGAGCTGGTTTTCAGATCACTACAAGAAGCCCAGAGTCAAGCGAGAAATAAAAAGCTAAGTTATAGCGTTAGCTTTAGAAAGAACGATGGGCTGCTAGAGATAGCCGTTCACCAGACCGAAGTACGGAAATCTGATGGTACTAAGGAAGATTTTCAACCTTTAAATTGGAAGAGTTTCAGCAATGAGTTAGCAATCCGACCCGGTCAGGTTTTGCTGGGCACCAACCTTGATGGTGAAAATCAGACGGGAAACCTTTCTTTTGATTTGGATAATCCAGAGGACAAAAAAGTTACTTTTGATTATCTAGGAGCTCTGCCATCAGGGTCAGATACAAATATACTGATCGTAGTGGCTGTCCCCAAAAATGATACTCCCATTGATCCAACCAAACGATGTGTCAAAGTCACAACGCTATTAGGAGCGATGACAACCGGTCGAGGAGCCAAGGAGTGTTCAATAAATCCATAAAACACTAATAGTGTAGGGAGTATCCTAACGCACCTACAGTCTATCAGTAGAGCAAAATTAAATACATCCGGGAAAACCCTGACTTTTTGAAGTCGGGGTTTTTTGTTATTCAGGGTTTTTACGCTGTTTGACTTGCTGGCAATTCCATTAAATCTAAATAGAGCAGTTCTCGTTTGCACAGAAGACAGCACATCCCGTAAGGGCACGGCATTGCCGTGCACCTACAAATAAGAACTGCTATAGAGCAATTTCAAGGTTTGAGCAGGGTAACTACTATGCAAGTCAATAATCGATACAGCGGCAAAGCCACCTCGACAACAGCCGGATTTACACTACTCGAATATATTATTGTAGTCTCATTAATTGGAATTTTATCTGCGATCGCAGCGCCTAATTGGTTTAACTTTATCAACCGCCAGCGCCTCAACACCGCTCAAAACCAAGTTTACCGAGCCATGCAAGAAGCCAAAAGCAACGCCATGCGAGATAAAGTCACCTGGCAAGTTAGCTTCCGGCAAGTGGCAGTAAGAAAGAAACAAGTTGTTCAGTTGTCACTACACCAGGCTAGTATTACTCCTACACAAAAGAGTTGGTATAACATTGACGCTAACATTCGCTTGGATAACGAAACAACCTTACCCCAATCCAAGGGTGTGCGACGGGTTCGGTTTAACTACTACGGTTGTCCAGTTTATCAGTTAAATGATGAGTGTGGTCAAACATCGATTTTATCCAAAGGGCGGCTAACACTCTCCCCTCAGCAGGGTGGCAAAGCCAAAAGATGCGTTATTGTTTCCACCCTATTGGGAACATTAAGAACAGCAAAAGAGAATCCTAAAAAGAAGGATGGTAAGTACTGCTATTAAAGGCGGTTTTAACAATAAAGACAACTTTTAATCACTTATCAATGGCATCAACCCCCGTGTGGGGAAGGTGTCCACTGGTTTCAACTTAAGCGAAAAGCCAGACGGGTTAAGCCTTTGCAGATTTTATCGTACTGGCTATAGACCCTCGATCCCCCCTAGCCCCCCTTAATAAGGGGGGAACCGGAATCTTTGACAAAGTTGCGTTCAAACATAGCATTTCGTCAAGATAGACCCTCCAGACGCTCTAGAGAAGATGAGTGCAACTAGAGATATTAGCCCCCCTTAAAAAGGGGGGTTGGGGGGATCGGATCTAGCGCTACTGAAGACGTTTCAGGCTTAAGCTGACACCGATGGACGTATCATGCCCCTAAACAGTTACGACTGCTGAGACTGCAACGCCGCCTGAGTCTTCTCTCTGTCTAGCTTCAAAATCAGAACACCCAATGGTGGCAAACACAAGTCCAGCGAGTAAGGCTGAGTGTGGAACGACCACTCATCCGTCCACTTCCCTCCTAAATTGCCCATATTACTCCCGCCGTACTCGCGAGCATCACTGTTGAACAGTTCAGTGTAGAATCCAAACTCTGGAACTCCGACGCGATAGTGACTGTAAGGCTGCGGGGTGAAATTGCAAATAGTGATCACAAATTCTTCAGAGTCTTTAGCGCGGCGAATAAACGAAACCACACTATGACGATTGTCACTGCAATCAACCCACTGAAATCCCTCTTGAGCAAAATCCTGAGTATAGAGAGCAATCTCGCTACGATACAGCTTATTTAAATCACTCACAAACTGCTTTAACTTTTGATGCGGCTCATATTGCAACAACTGCCACTCCAAATCGCCCCAGACATTCCACTCACTCCACTGACCAAACTCCATACTCATGAATAGAGTCTTCTTACCAGGGTGAGCGTACATGAAGGTATACAAGCAACGAAGATTGGCAAATTTTTGCCACTCATCCCCCGGCATCTTCCCAATCATATTGCTCTTGCCGTGGACAATCTCGTCATGAGAAAGCGCCAGCATGTAGTTCTCGCTGTGGTGATACCACATACTGAAGGTGATATTGTTCTGGTGGAACTGCCGGAACCAAGGGTCCATGTGGAAGTAGTCCAACATGTCATGCATCCAGCCCATGTTCCACTTCAAATTAAAGCCCAAGCCTCCCACATAGGTGGGCCAAGATACCATCGGCCAAGCTGTGGACTCCTCCGCAATGGAAATAACCCCAGGGAAGTAGCTAAAAATCACATGATTAACTTGGCGCAAGAAATCCGCCGCCTCAATGTTCTCCCTGCCTCCGTACTGGTTGGTAACCCATTCGCCATCCTTACGGCAATAGTCGAGGTAGAGCATCGACGCCACTGCATCCACCCGAATCCCATCAATATGGTACTTATCGAACCAGAATAAGGCGTTGGCGACTAGGAAGTTACGCACTTCATGGCGTGAATAATTAAAGACTAGAGTTCCCCACTCCTTATGCTCACCCTTGCGAGGATCGGCGTGTTCAAAAAGGTGGGTACCATCAAAAAAGGCTAAACCGTGACCGTCTTTGGGGAAGTGACCGGGTACCCAATCCACAATCACACCAATACCGTTTTGGTGGCACTGGTCAATGAAATACATAAAGTCTTCAGGGGTTCCGTAACGAGAGGTACAGGCATAGTACCCTGTGACTTGATACCCCCAAGAACCATCAAATGGATGCTCTGCGATCGGCAACAGCTCGACGTGAGTGAATCCTAGTTCCTTAACATAAGGAATTAAGCGATCGCCTAGCTCCCGATACGTCAAAAAGCGAGCTCCCGGCTTATAATCAGAAACCACAACAACGGGTTCAGTTTCACCATTGGGCAGCACCGGGGGTTCAGCCGAGGACGCATGGAGCCAAGAACCTAGGTGAACTTCGTAGACAGAAATCGGCTGACTCAGGGGTTCGGTGTGACGCCGACGCTCCATCCAATCTTGATCATTCCAGGTATAGGAATCTAAATCAGCGACAATCGATGCCGTTTTCGGTCGAACTTCTTGTTGAAACCCGAAGGGATCAGATTTTTCGTAGATGTGACCGTCGTAATTCTTGATTTCGTACTTATAGTGCTCACCAACACCCAATTCAGGGATAAAGAGTTCCCAAATTCCCGTTGGGCCTTTACGCATTTGATGTTTGCGCCCGTCCCAGTAGTTAAAATCTCCCAATACTGAAACGTTGCGAGCATTGGGAGCCCAGACGGCAAAGTAAACGCCCTTGACACCGTCAATCTCAGTAAAATGCGCTCCTAGTTTTTCATAGAGCCGATGATGATTTCCTTCTCCAAATAGATGCAGGTCAAAATCCGTCAGAAGCGGTGAGCGGAAGCCATAAGGGTCATAGATCACTCGCTCGTGTTCACCTTCTACAACGCGTAATTGGTAGTTGGCTAATTCTGCGGTTTCAATGGTGCATTCAAAAAAGTGAGGATTGTGTACCGCTTGCATGGGGTACTCCTGCCGCTCTTCTGGGCAAACGACCCAAGCCGCCTGTGCATTCGGTAGATAAGCCCGTACTACCCAGACAATCTTTCCATCTTGCTCTAATCGGTGGGGCCCAAGAACTTCAAAGGGGTCATGATGCTGATTCCAAACAATCCGGTTAATTTGTTCAGGAGCAATCGTGGGAGACATCAAGTTATCTACCTCTATCAACAGGGAACGAAAGCGACTTATTAATATTTATATACATTTTGGTTTTTTTCTACACATTTTATAAAAATAAGAGGTAAGCACCACTTGCTAAGGTCGTATTTCTCCGGATAGGTCTATTCCACATCCACTGAGGGAAGTTAACTTTATGGTTCCAGGGAGATCTCACCCCAGGATAAAGTAAAACCGCTGCTGAAGGGAGTTCAGGAGAAACTGTAGAAGTAGGTCTTACGCAAAACCTCTAAATATGTGGTGAACACTGTCCACCTTGCTCCTAAGTGTAGTGTCTAAACGAGCCATTTGCTTAAATCCTGAGCAACAATAGTAGCGAACGTAACTTACAACGGAGTCACTGTCCGCAACAACTGACGCAGGCGTAGGAGAAAAATCAATCCTTGGATCTTTGGGGTAACTTCGGCAGGGGCTAAGCGCTCTTCCAACTGAGCTTTGAGTTGGGCGTATTCAGCAGCGGTTAAAGGTTTACCATCAATTGGCGATCGCGCTTCCGTGATAATCTCTGTTCTCAGCACCTCTTCGGGTATATCCTCCGGCGGTGGTAAACCGATAGCAGGCTTAGCCGCAATGCAGGTGAGGCTTAACACAAGCGTCAATAATCCCAAGTTTGTCATTGGTTCATCGGCTGCGCGTGCGATCGCCACAAGTTTGCTAGTTCTCCGTTTGCGGAATCAGCCCAGCAGAAGTAGAAGTTCCCGTTGGGTACAGTAGCCGTTATCGTAAATATTAATATTTCTAATCTGAAAATAGACACGAAAGATTTTTATCGGTCGCTGTGAGCGCTAGTTCATGGACTCTAACTAGACAAGATTTCTGTATTGATGTGCTAAATATGACCCCAGACAAGGACTGGATGTCGCAATCGTGTAAAGAGCTATATTCTTGCCAAGATCGAAGCGATCTTGATGAGTTAGGGATAGCCAAGCCTCTGATGTATACATAGCTCAACACTAAGTATACAATGCGATGGCACTAGCCTAAAAGAAACTTTTTGGCAGCAAAGATAGGTTTGCTGCCAGCTCTAGGCTAGCTTCATCCAGCTATCCCCGATAAAAATCGCGTTTCTAACTATGTAGCCGCTGGGCTGGGGGATTCAGTCGGAGCTGCACCGGGTGAAACCTCCCCATCGGCAGGAGTTTCCTGATTACAGGCTCCCAATCCGACTGCCAAAGAAAGAAAGAGAACCAAACCAATTAATTTTTTGTTCATACACTCCTCTTTTATCAGGGGGCGCGTTAAAAGAAATGCTACGCTAGCCCAGTACAATTCTACTGTTTTAGCATGAAGAATTGTTTTTTAGCGTCGGCGGCAGGTAAATATAGGTTTTCCTTATAGAAGGAGTTGATGTAACGGCTTGCTCTGTGGTCGAGTCAACCGACCCTATAAGAGGATCAAAAGCTTTTCGCGATCGGGAATACAATTTTTAAAAAGCCAATGTATTAGATTACACAAAAGATTCTTTGCTCAACATGGATCTTTAGGATGATTTTAATCTTAAAATTCCCGAATTTGCCTAAAATTTTAAGATGAAGCTTCCATTAGGCGAAAAGCTAGGAAGTTTTTAGGGAGAGGAAGAAAAGTTAAAGGACTTATAGGAGCGATACTCGACTCATATGCACTCAATCCTTCTCTCTTCCACTTATCCTTTCAGGGGTGTAGCCTTTCCTCCCCTACAGCAGGGAGGCAAAAACGGCATAACCCCTATTTGTAAGATGGGTGCGGAGTATAATTCAAGCGAGGCATTGTGTTTCCTACTGTCAATCAGGCTTTTCACTTACTCCAAAATTTGAGCAAGTCCCCTAGACGACAAGCAGCGCTCATTCGGAAAATCGTTGACCGCATTCGCAATTCACTAGAATTACAAGTAGTCCTGCAAACGGCAGTGGATGAAGTAGCCGTTTTGCTCAAGTTAGATGCATGTAGTTTTCTTTGGTATCTCGATGAGACAAAAGGGGTTAGGGTTGTTTGTGAGCGAAAATACGGCACTCAACAAACCTCTCATTTGGGATATCATCCCTTAGAAAGCTTAGGAACTGTTGCTCCTGACCTAGCAGTGGGCAAACTGATTATCAACAACGGCTCGGAAAACTCTAAACGAGGATGGGCAAGTTGGATGGCTCAAAATTCGAGGCGTCGATGGTCAAGTGATTGCCAAAAAATCCTTCCTCAATCTGAGCACCAAATTATGGGCTATGATGCTAACTTCCTCGTTCCCGTGATGGGTAAAGAAGGTGGGATCGGTTTTCTTGCCTGCTTTTCAGAGCAACCTCGTCGTTGGTCGGATGCTGAAATAGAGTTCGTAAAGTCTATTGCTGAATCGTTAGAGATTGCAATTTGTCAAGCCCAACTCTACGAACAGACTCAGAAACAAGCCACTCGCGAACGACTGCTCAATCACATTATTAATCAAACCCGCCAAACTTTTGATATAGAGACGATTTTAACGGAAGCGACGCGAGAGCTTTTGGAAGCCTTGCAGGTTGACCGATGTCTCGTACATCTGGTTGAAGACCCACATCATCCCGAACTAGTGGAAGAAAAACTAGGGTGTACTTCAGTTGTGCAAAGAGGTGATAGGTTTGGGCGGAAACATCTGTATGAAGTTTGCCGACCGCCTTTTTCCTCTTCAATTGCAGACTTTGATATTCATGGTCCGATCGCACAATGGGTGATCCAGCATCGGCAATCCGTAATCATTCCCGACATTACGCAAGATGAACGGATTGGTTCAGCCAACCTTGAGTACCAAAAAGCGCAGATTAAATCGTCTTTAGTAATACCAGTACAAGCGAACGGCACACTCCAAGCCCTGCTTTATCTCAATCAATGTTCGCACAGTCGATCTTGGTCTAGAAACGACCAAGAACTTGCCCAGGCGGTCGCTGATCAACTAGCGATTTCCCTGCAACAGGCTTACTTATATGCCCGCACCCAACGACAGGCAAGAGAGAGTGCACAGCAAGCGCAGAAGATGTCACAAATGCTTGAAGAACTGCGTATGACACAAGCTCAACTGATTCAAAGTGAAAAAATGTCGAGCTTAGGTCGGATGGTGGCTGGCGTGGCGCACGAAATCAATAACCCTGTCAACTTTATCTACGGCAACATTCCGTATGTAGAACATTACGTTCGCGATTTGATCCGCTTAGTTCAAGCCTACCAGACTTACTACCCTAACCCCGAAGCACCATTACAAAGACTTGCCGAGGAGATCGATAAGGATTTCTTACTCAGAGATTTACCCAAAATTCTCAAGTCAATGGAAGGTGGTTCCCAGCGCATTCATGAAATTGTACAGTTATTGCAAAAATTCTCGCGGCAGAATGAAGCCCCATTAAAAGTAATTGACCTGAACGCGGCATTAGAAAATACGCTGTTGATTTTGCATAACCAAATCAGTGGCACGATTACGGTAGAGCGGTCTTACGACAACTTACCGCCAGTAGAGTGTTATCCGAAGGTGATTAATCAAGCTTTCCTGAACCTATTGACGAATGCGATCGAAGCCCTCAATCGCTCACCCAATCTAAAGAAAATCATCACATTGCGAACCCAATGGTTAGCAAGCAGCAAAGTAGAGGATGCGGGTTGCGTGCAGATTTCGATTGGAGACAACGGGCCAGGAATTAAGCTAGATATTCAGCCAAGAATTTTTGAGCCTTTTTTCACGACCAAAGAAGTGGGTCAAGGCAGAGGCTTAGGTCTAACAGTAAGCTATCAAACCATTGTCAACCAACATCATGGTCAAATAGAGGTTAGGTCTCAACCCGGTCGTGGGGCCGAGTTTCTCTTGGAAATTCCCATTAGGCATCCTAAATCCTTACAGTCTGAACCGGAAGTGGATCAAGGATTGAGGAATAGAGATTGGGGGTTAGGAATTGGGAAGCATCCGAGTTCCCCCTCTCCAATCATCAGCCCTCCAGCGCCTATACCCAACTCACCGTCAATAGCTGCTGCGACCAACAGCGGATGTTAGGATGGGTTCGATTATTGAGACTGAAACAATTGCCAAATATAATATATGAATGCTGCCTCTCGCTCAGTTTTACCCCAACAACATCGTGCTAGAAGAATTACTGCTAATTCAAAGCTAACGCGATCGCCTTCTGCGGAAAAAGACACTAAACCCTTACAGGGTCGATGGAACAGTACAGCAGCGCGTGGGGCACAATCGCCGGCAACACTCTCATCAACCCTAACGGGTATGCCGCTTGGAACAGTTGGGCAAAAAGTAGAAAAGCTCAAACTATCGCAAGAACCCCAACCCATTTGGCTGTCGTCTTTATTATTTCTACAACGCAGCTCCGATGTAATTACATTCTTACTGGTTGCTGCCACCCTAACGATTTATTCCTGGACTGTTTACACTCAGCAGCAATGGTCGCAAGAGTATGGTAAGCTGCAAAAACTGCAACGAGACGAGCGGCAACTAACAACAGCAAATGCCGTCATGAAAGACCAGTTGGCTCAACAAGCAGAAAAACCCGCTACAGGTCTGGTTCCTCCCACCCAAGCCAATACAATTTTTCTCCAACCAGCACCCCAGCGCCCATTTCAAGCGACTCCGAATCAGAGTACGGAGCCTGAACCCCCTCAAATGCCTCCCCTAGGCTATTAGGAGTCAGAAGTGATGCATTATGAATTATGAGTTAAGAGAGCCATCCAGCTCAAAACTCAAAACGGCTCATCGAGAAAAACCCCCGCACAACTCAAAAGTTTCTCAACTCCCGCGTTTTAGGCTGCTGCTGGTTTGGGCAGTGATGATGGCAGCGGGCATTGGGATATTAATTAATTTGTATCGGTTGCAAGTAACGCAGGCACCCATGTTGCAGGAACGAGCGCGTCAGCAGCAGATGGTGTATCTGCGTCCCTTTGTTCCTCGCCGTCCGATCGTCGATCGCAACGGTAATATGCTAGCTGTCGATCGCCCTGTCTATACACTATACGCCCACCCAAAACTGTTTAAAATTTCTCAGCGAGCAATGGCGTCTCGGCTCGCTCCAATTCTTGGGAAGTCAGCCACCGATTTGGAGAAGCGGTTCAGTCAAAAACAAAGTGGTATTCGGATGGGCTATGCCCTTCCCGAAGAAGTTGCCGATCAAATTGCTAGACTCCAAGCCAATGGTCTAGAACTGATTCAACAGTACTCCCGCCTTTATCCTCAGCAGGATTTAGCCGCAGATGTCGTAGGCTACGTTAATGTCGATCATCGTGGTCAGGCAGGAGTGGAATACTCTCAGGAAAATTTACTCGAACGAGATGTTCGCACGCTCAGACTCAGTCGCGCTGGTAATGGAGCACTGATGCCTGACCATATACCAGAAGGGTTTCTGCACTTTGATGACTTGCGGTTGCAGTTAACGCTCGACAGTCGCTTGCAACGGGCTGCCCGCTTTGCCCTGAAGCAAAATATGGATCAATTTAGTGCAGAACGGGGCACTGTCATCGTTATGGATGCGCGAGATGGTTCCCTATTATCCTTGGCGACAGAACCCACCTACAACCCCAATCAGTACTCGAAGTTTGATGTAGGTTTATTTAAAAACTGGGCATTGTCAGATTTGTATGAACCCGGTTCAACCTTCAAGCCATTGAATGTTGCCATCGCTTTGGAAACAGGGGCGATTCAACCCGACAGTATGTTCAACGATACTGGACAGGTTCAATTCGGCAAGTGGCAGATTTCTAACTATGACTTTGAATCTAAAGGGGGTCATGGTCTAATCGGAGTAGCCAAGATTCTCCAATACTCCAGCAATATCGGTATGGTTCGGATCATTCAACAGATGAAGCCGAAGGTTTACTATAGCTGGCTACAAAAACTAGGTTTAGGAGAAAAAGTTGCCATTGACCTACCCTTTGAGACAGCAGGACAGCTCAAAAGCGAGCGGCGGTTTACAACAACGCCCGTTGATGCCGCCACAGCCTCATTTGGGCAAGGATTTTCCTTAACGCCCATCCAGCTCGCTCAGCTGCACGCCGCTCTAGCCAATGGAGGTAAACTGGTAACTCCTCATGTTGTCCAAGGACTGTATGATAGCAAGGGGCAATTGCACTGGCAGCAGAAACGTCCAGCGCCGCGATCGCTTTTTTCACCGACAACAAGCAAAGCGGTGATCGACATGATGGAGAGTGTTGTCCGTGATGGTACTGGAAAAAGTGCCCAAATCCCCGGTTATCGTGTGGCAGGGAAAACAGGTACGGCCCAAAAAGCGAGTCCTACTGGCGGCTATTACTCCAATGCCAAAATCACCAGCTTTGTAGGTCTTTTTCCTGTGGAGTCTCCCCGCTATGTAGTGTTAGCCGTCATTGATGACCCCAAAGGGGAAAATGCTTTTGGTTCAACAGTTGCAGCACCCGTTGTCAAGTCAGTCCTGGAAGCATTGATTTCCATTGAGCGAATTCCGCCTAGTCAGCCGATACAACCGATGAACTAATCATGGATGAATGATGAATTGCTCAGGTCAAGGCTTCATCATTCATTTTTAACTAGGCGTGATGAGGTGACATTATCCCTGAGGCTCTCGTTTGGCTTTGCTGAACTTGCTTCAACAACTGCTCAATAGTACGAGCTGGTTCTTTACAAGTCAGTCCTTGGCAGACTAAACCTACTACGCCTTGGGGTAAATCGCTTTCTAACTGATAAACACAAGCAGGTGAGTATCCGATAATGAGGGAAGCGAGTTGGTCAGCGCCAGAGCGAATTAGAGTACAGTGGCGGTACCAATCCAAGGCGGTAAATAGCGTTGGACAGACTTGAGGAGACTGGTTCATGACGCTGCTGAAGGCTTGCAGTGTTTGCTCAGCTTGGTCGAGGTACTGAAGGTTTTCAGTAAGTAAGGTAAGACGAACGAGATTGGCGATCGCTATCCCATTAGCCGATGGTGTAGCATTATCGCTGTAACTGCGTTCCCGTACCAATAAATCATCACTGCTGTCACTAGCCGCATTGTAGTAACCTCCTAGCTCCACACTCCAGAGAAATTCATCGAACTCCTCCTGTACTTTAAGAGCTTTTTCTAACCAGTAGGACGGTTGAAGGTTTGAAGGTTGGTTTGATAGCACAGCGTTAGCGGCGATAGGAGCGTCACTCTCAATGGGTAAGCTACTACCTGGCCAACTCGCTTGATGCAAATCCAGCAGTGCTTTTATAAACAAAGCGTAATCTTCAGACTGCGCCAGTACCGAGGCTTCACCCTCATAGTTGAGTCGGTGGAAGCGCCCCTCTACCCATTGATGGTTCAAAATGAAGTTAGCCGCATCGGTAGCTAGTTTCCAGTACTCTGGCTGACCAAATACACTATAAGCTCGCGCTAGACCGGAAATCATTAAGCTATTCCAGGCAACAATCATTTTTGTATCGGTTACCGGAGGGATTCGGCCTGGCCAGTTATCTGTCTTCGCTTCCTGATTATTGCGGGCGGGTGGGAAGGTATCTAAAGCGTCGGGTTTAGAACCATAACGCACCTCGAACAGTTTGGCTAAAGCGGCTTCAACTTTCTCGCTTAACTCATCGGAGTGACGGCGCTGCAAGACGTTGGTTCCTTCAAAGTTGCCTTCAGCTGTTATCGTAAACTGCACCTTTAGTTCGTCTAACTCTGAAGGAGTGAGGAGTTGTTCTAGTTCGCGATAACTCCAGACATAAAACGCCCCTTCCTCTGGTTCAGCGGCATTGGGATCGATAAAGCTGTCAGCATCTTGAGCCGCGTAAAAGAACCCTTGCGGGGCAGTCATTTCCCGCTTGAGCCATTGAACAGTTCCTGCGATCGCTCGTTGAAATGCCGCTTCAGTAATGCCTGCACTCCACAAATTCGCCAGATACTCAACGATCTGCCCGTTATCATAGAGCATTTTTTCAAAGTGAGGCACCGTCCAGGTGGCATCAACCGTGTAGCGGTGAAACCCGCCGCCCACATGGTCGTAAATACCCCCTTTTGCCAAATCTAAGCCTCTCGCTTTTACAGCTTGATCAGGATCATATTTAGATTCAAAATCAAAGCGAGTACCCCGCAGTACCAAGTCAGCATAGGGCATCATCGGAAAGCTTGGCCCATAATTTCCCGCACTGACTACACCCGTATTCGTCTCGATCCCGCGCTCAAGTAAATCGTCGCTCAGGGTTTCTTGGGATGCAGGAAGTACGGCAGCTTGATGCAGGTGTTCCAGAATTTCTTCTTTGAACGTTTGCAGCTTGGTTTTTTCAACATCGTAGAAGCGGCGAACCGCTTGCAGCACTTGCAAAAATCCAGGGCGTCCGTAGCGGGGTTCTACGGGAAAGTACGTGCCCCCATAAAACGGCACCCGATCCTCTGGTGTGAGGAAGACATTGAGCGGCCAGCCCCCTTGACCGGTCATCATTTGCAATGCCTGCATATAAATGCTGTCAACATCCGGTCGCTCTTCCCGATCTACTTTAATCGGCAAGAAATTAGCATTCATGAACTCGGCGATGCTGCGATCGGAAAACGCTTCCCCTTCCATCACGGTACACCAATGGCAACTGGAGTAACCAATCGAAAGGAAAATCGGCTTATTTTCTGCCCTTGCTTTTTCCAGGGCTTCATCACACCAAGGCCACCAATCGATGGGATTTTTAGCGTGTTTTCGGAGATAAAGGCTTTGGCATTGGGCAAGGCGATTGGTCATGGTAACTGAATAGTTAGACTAAAGAGATGCACTGGGGAATATTGTTCAGTCTATCGTGGTCGATAGATCTGTCATCTTGCTCAAGGAGCAGTAGCGACCAAAACAATACAAGTCTTGTCGTAAGTTGAAAATGATAACCTTAAACCTTCAACCCATTTATTTAAGGAAGAGTTAATTTCGCTTTGGCTTTCTCATAGGCTGACTTTTGTTCAGGGGTTGACGCTTGCAGACACTCAGGCTGTGACACCATTAGCTTATCGGATGACCTGGCTTAGTACTGGCAAAATCTCAGACTTTTTTAACTCTTGGAAAATGACAATGAAGCTTTCAGAACGTTTTATAGAAGCTTTAATCTTTACCTCCCAACTGCACGCTAATCAAACCCGCAAAGGGAGTGGAGTTCCCTATATTGCTCACCTGATGGGTGTAGCTAGTATTGCCTTGGAGCATGGGGCGAATGAAGATGAAGCGATGGCAGCTCTCCTTCATGATGCCATTGAAGACCAAGGCGGAGAAGCCACCCGCGAAGAAATTCGCCGCCGTTTTGGGGATACCGTGACCGAAATTGTCAATGGTTGCACTGATTCAGACACCACACCCAAGCCTCCTTGGCGTCAGCGCAAAGAAGCCTATATTGCTCATATTCCCAACGCCTCAGCCTCAGTACGTTTAGTTTCGGCAGCCGATAAGCTATACAATGCCCGCTCAATTCTAAATGACTATCGCTTGCTTGGAGATACCTTATGGGAGCGCTTTCATGGTGGCAAAAACGGTACGCTTTGGTATTACCGAACATTAGTCACAGCATTTCGCTCTCTTGAATCAACACCACTGATTGATGAGTTAGATCGCGTTGGGAGTGAGCTTGAAGAGTTGGTTTACTCTCCGAAAAACGGCTAATCACTCTAGAATAGATCCATGTTTTTTGTTACTTTTAGCTAATAAACTCTATTTTTTTAAAGATTTATGCTAATACTCAATAGCCAGGAGCTAAAAATTATTGAATTGCCTTTTATTCATTATTGAGCTAACTCCACCGTAAAATCTCAGTATCAGAAGATTTATTACTTTAGATTGAGCAAGATATATCCCTTTTGAATGAAGTCTAGCTAGCAATAAATACTTAGTCTTAAAATAGTGTTAAGAGCTGAGTCTGTAAGGTTTGCTACATAACAAAACCAGCTTTAGCCTTCTTAACGGCTAGTTTTCTGCTTAACTTCCTCATCAGGCAATAGCTATTACTCCCTTCCTACTACAATTGGGATAGGGGGTAAAGCGATAATTGTAAAGAATGGAAAATATTTTTTAGCTTGGGAAAATGATTGTTATGATGTCATAAATTTTTTCATTTTTAGATTATCAAGAAACATTTAAATTTGTAATTTTATTTTAATGCCACTTTTAATAGCTGCCTATTATAAGTGCAATAAGTAAGAGTAAACAAAAATTAAACTATCAAACAATAAATCCAATGACTATAACAAATCAAACCCAAAAACGAGTTGCAATTCTAATTGACCAAAAATTTGAGGATTCTGAGTTTCAAATTCCTTACAAAGCACTACAGCAAGCTGGTGCCCAAGTGGTTGTCTTGGGTTCCCGCATGAATGAAAAGTACGAAGGGAAACAAGGACAAGTCTCCATCAAACCAGATGGAACGGTAACCGAGGCACGCCCTGAGGATTTTGATGCTGTAGTCATTCCTGGTGGTATGGCTCCTGATACAATCCGCAATAACCCCAACGCTGTCAAGTTTGTCCAAAAGGCAATGGAACTGGATAAACTGGTGGCGGCTGTTTGTCATGGGCCCCAAGTACTCATTGAAGGCGATTTACTTAAGGGCAAAAATGCTACTGGTTTTGTCTCGATTCGCAAAGATATGATTAATGCTGGTGCTAACTATCTAGATGAACCGTTGGTGGTACACAGTAACTTGATCACCTCACGGCAACCAGGGGACTTAGCGATTTTCACCACAGCGATCCTTACTCGCTTAGGACTTGGTATTCCCAATCAAGTGCTACCCGATGAAAGCGATGCGAGTGATCAATGGTGGCAGCTAGCGGCAGTGTGGGGCGGTAATAGTAAAACCGAAATTGTCGATGCCCTTAATACTGCGTTAGCGGGTGAGCGCTATGGGCGAAAAGCGTTTGAGCTTTATGCTGAGAAGACATCTGATGCCGAATTGCGATCGCTCCTTCACGAAATGATTGAGAATAAGCACTATCACATTCAGATATTAGAAAAACGACTGAATGAATTGGATGTATCTGAATCTATCCCCGCTTCTGCAGCAGATATCTATGCCAGCTTCCAAGATGTGTTTCACTCCGGTGATGACATGGAAATTTTGCGCCGCACCCTAGGTGATATCCAAACTGGAGTTGTTGATTCTTACAACCTTCGCCAACATTACACTGACCCTATCTCAACTGCAATCTTTACAGAGATTGAAGCTGACTTAGCCCAGTACGAGCAGCGTTTAGCAAAACTCTATCACAACCGAATGGGTAACCAACCGACTCAACCTGCCATGCCCACAACTGGCGTTGCTGTGGGGGGGTGAAACTGGCAAACTTTTACCTAGAGGCTCTACCTCTAGGTTTTCGTTCCCAGGCTGAGCCTGGGAACTAGGTTTGGGAGGCTTCAGCCTCCTCCTTCTTGAGAGAGGTGCAAGACTCTCCATAAGCTGCACACACGAGCATTGCGATGAAAGTCTTTCCTCCTGACTTGGAGACTCCTGACTCCTGACTCCTGACTCCTAACTTTCAAGACAGATGTCAGCTAAGGAATAATTCACTTTAATAGATTCATTCTCATCACAGGTTTTCTATTGGTACTCTAATTTTTTTTCTAAAATTGATAGATAAGCAATAGGAACCACAATGGGCCACAATACAGTTCCCATAAGTAAAACTCCCCAAGATATGTGTTTTTCTTCCAGTGGCATATTGGTATCCTGTTGAAAGAACTTGAGCCAGACCTTGAAAAGACGGTAAGCAATCAGCAGGTAAAAAACTACAAAAACAATTATTATTAGTTCCATTGCCTTCAATCCTGATTAATGGTTTATTTAATTAATTGTTGTGATTACCAGTGAAGTAAAGGTTGAATTTGGCAAGATGTAATAACAAAAACTATTAACAGGAAGTTGTTAAAAAGCGAGTGTCAATTCACAAACATGGCAAATGTTGCTGACTCATTTATTGATGGAGTAGCATTTCTTCTCTCAGTTATCCTGACATATTTATTTACAAATTGCTAGTACTGCCATACCCTAAGGCAGATGCGAAAAAAAGCTAAGCTTCCAACTAGCTATTCCCACATAAGAGCTAGATAGCTGATTGTCAATAGCTTGTAGAAGCCAAAAGGCTTATCAGCTATGGCGGTGAAAATTAATTTTTTATGAGGTTAGGTAAAGCTCTGATAAGATTTTAATGTAAGAAGACTCTTTGAGAATTAAAAATACTTCTTAAGGCTGACTTATTTTCTAAGCTGATCAATAGTTGGACAAAAATAAAGCAAAGTTGGGCAGTACGACCCAAAAACCTGGGAGTCATCGGTATCAACCCCTTGTAAGCACTGCCCACCCTACAGCTTTGCAACTATTGTTAATGTCGGACGACTTAAAGGCTTGAGCGCCAGAGATAAGCAGGTAGGCGCAAATAAACCCAACTATGTTAAGATTCCGTAAACCCTGCATCTGCTAACGAATGAAAAACGATGGGTGTTCGCCTGAGAGTTTTCCTGACCCGTCAACAAGACCGTACTCTATTTGAGTTGAGAACTGCCCAAGGCATACCTCAACGGACCAAAGACCGAGCGGAAGCGCTGCGCCTCTCGGCTCATGGCTGGTATGTGGAGAAGATTGCCGCTTACTTGAACTGGGACGCTGAAACGGTGCGCCAGACAATTCACCGCTGGCAGACTAAAGGCCTGGCGGGACTATGGGATGCTCCTGGTCGTGGAGCCAAACGACGGTGGCAAGAAGCTGACCTAGCCTACTTAGAGCAATGCTTAGAGCAGGAACCACGCACTTACAACGCTCAACAATTGACCAAGAAACTGAAGAGTGAGCGCCAAGTGCAATTAAGTCCCGACCGAATTCGGCGGATACTAAAAAAAAGGGGCTGATTTGGAAGCGCAATCGTCACAGTCACAAACAAAAGCAAGATCCGCAACAGCGACAGGGCAAACAAGCCGACCTGGATATGTTGGAGTTGGCTGCTGCCGCCGGAGAAATTGACCTGAAGTATTTAGATGAGTCAGGTTTCTGCTTGTGGAGTCCAGTCAGTTACAGCTACATTCACCGTGGACAGCGAAAACGTCTTGAACAAACCAAACGTCGGGGCCGACGCTTGAGTATTTTAGGATTATGGCAACCGTGCGTCAGCTTTGAGTATGGTTTGGCTCTCGGCAGTTTTACGAGTGAATCTTACATCCGCTTGATGAATTGGCAAGCCGACAAAGCTGCACAGAGACTGGAGCAAACCGGTCGCATCACGGTGGTTGTGCAAGATAATGGCTCCCTGCACACCAGTATTACTGTTCAAGCGAAATTACCCGAGTGGGAGAACAAAGGGCTATATATCTTCTTTCTACCCAAATACTGCTCGCAAATGAACCGAATTGAGAATGAATGGCAGCAAATCAAGAGTCAGGAACTGGGCGGGCAGATATTTGAAGACGAGTATGATCTGGCAGTCGCGGTGATGGAGGGTGTGCAATCTCGATGTCAGGGGCGAGGAGATATCCGCAGAGCGTTTTAAGTTTAATTCCACCTAGAGGTTCTCTGTTTTCGTGCGATAAGCTGCTGTGCATCTAGTTTGCATAATCTGGACGGGCAAGATGCCCATCCCACAAGAAATATACTCAGCATCAAGTTGCAAGTTAAATGCGCGACAGCTTAGCTCTCGCGGAAGAGATCTTCAGATCGCATCACTCTGGGTGCGCTCGCCTAACATACAAGCGCGATGCTCCCGGATTTGATATGACAGTTCAGGGTGTCCAATGGGGGTTGAATGTGATCGCCCCATCAAACCGTCCTTAGAAAGCTGCGCCCTCAACCTCACCTTGAGAGCTGGAGGGGGTACAAGCACTCTTGGTTTCACCCGTGCATTTTATTCAACCGCAGTAAAGTCGGCACCCCGAAACAGCTGTCATACAGATGCCTTGCCGCAAGGTTGTCACTTCGATTAGCTAGGGAAAGTTCACTTAGTCAACCAGGACGCAATCTGCGATCAAGCTTTACTCGCGAGAGCGATCGCAAACCACCGAGTGACTTAACAAATTGTTGCATAGTTGGGTTTATTTGCGCCTACCTGCTTATCAAGCCTTTTTCCAAAAATGTAAATCCCCCTAAATCCTCTCGGCTGCATTCAGTGCCAGGAATCATACAAGGAGGATGGGGGGATTTAAAAGAATTCAGTCAAGAAGCGCACTCTCAACCTAACTTATTTCAGCGCTTAGATGCTCCAGCAACCTGCTGCTGGTAAACACTGACTACTTTCTGGACATATTGACCCTGAAAGCCACTGTTGCAACCACTATACTTACCCGTCATCCACCAACAAGCAGCACCGCGAACTGCAGATGTCTCATTGTTGCCAGTCGCTTTCATTTGGTTGTTGAGTTCCCGTCGTGCGATACAACTTACAGTACGGCGTGCTGCATCCTCGTTGGCTTCAAATTGGGCAGGTGTCATTTGCTGTCCAATGCATCGTTTCGTCCAGTCAGGGATAATCCCCGGTAAAACTTGCCATGCACTGTACATCCCATCATTGGGACTCTGGGGAGGTGCTGCCTGCCGTAGGGCGTCCACGAAAGCATTGACTTGTTTATCTGTGGACTGGGCAGTTCCTGGCATAGCCCACAGTCCGACACTTAGCGCTAATCCAGTCAGAAATAGATGTTTGCCTGTTTTGATTGAGTTGAAACTCATGATTTGTACCAACGGTATTGATTAATCGTTTCTTTTCTTGCTTTCCCCTAACCCCTTGTCTTCTTGTCCCCCATGATTAAAGGGAAATAAGGAATATAAGGATGAACTTTTTATTCTTGGGGATTGGGGGTCGCCAAATGGGGCATCAAAACACAAAGCAGCCAAATGGTATCAGACTTTTTTAGAAAGTGCGATCGCTCTTTTGGGTGTTGCGCTGTGTGAGATGCGATCGAACGTTGACATAGAACCCATCTATAGGCGTACACTTTGAATTCTGCCCTTGGTTGAGGGGCATTCGGTTGAACCTGACGAAAAAGAGCGATCGCTTTTATGCTGGAATCAAAAACTGTGCTGCACAACCCCCTGAAAGCGGTTCAGCTAACCTAAAACTCTTAATTGAGTGAGAAACTGAAGGTAAATGACCTTTATTGAGCAGTTTTGCCATCAAAAATGATGATTGCCTTAGGAATCCTGCTCCTTGTCCTAATCGCTGGCTCTATGGTTTTTTACATTGCCTGCGCCTTGTGTACCCGTCAGTTTTTTGCCTCTACTCAGGAGATAACGGATACTCCCACTCTAGGAGTATCAGTGATGGTGCCAGTCTGTGGAGTTGATGCCGGAGCATGGGACAATTGGTCATCCTTTTGTAGCCAAAACTATCCCGAATACGAGGTACTGTTTGGAGTAACCGACCCCCAAGACTCTGCTGTTCCGGTTTTGGAAAAACTGGTTGCTACTTATCCCAAGCAGGCGCGACTGTTCAAAGGTTTAAAACCACGGGGGATTAACTACAAAGATAGTAACCTGAGCTATTTGTTACAGGAGGCTCAGCATGAAGTCATCATTTTCGCAGACAGTGACATTCGGGTGAATTCTGACTATATTCGCACGGTTACGGCACCCCTCAGCGATCCGGAAGTGGGGATGGTGACTTGTGCCTTTATCGGCTACAATCCCCAGTCAATAGGAGCGGCTTTAGCTTCCTTCGGTCGCTGCTTTGACTTTATTCCCAGCC
>JBFLZA010000015.1:0-30806 GCA_040756535.1 Cyanobacteriota bacterium | reverse complement strand
AGTCTTCTTACTATCCCCAACCGGCCTCAACCGTACCCGTTGCCCCTGCGATGATTCCCGTGGGTGGTAATGGCTACAATCCCACCTTAGGACAGTATCCTTACTCCCCACAAAATCCACCTCTGGTGCCTTACGCTCCTAACCCAACTCTCCCTTCCACCACTCCCTTAGGAGCAACGCCATCTACTCCTCAACCTACGCTGAATCGCAGCACGGCTTTGACAACGCCTGTGATCCGACTACAGGGGGCTTATGTTACCCAGGGCGACGACTCAGCAGTACGGGCGCGTGTCTCTGGACTCTATCCGCTCAATCCCAGAGTGCAGTTAGGTGCCACTCTCGATCTGATTAGCGGGGAAAACATTTTTTCTGACTCCCGTGGAGAGGGGTTGAACCTGAACGAGTTTTATGTGGCAACGGCTCCTTTTGAGAATTTGCCTAATTTTCGTCTAGTGGCGGGCCAGTTGGATTTAACGTCCTACTTCGATCGCAACAGCTTTGCTAAAGATGGAGTTTCCCATTTCTTTAACCCCGTGTTTCAGACAAATCCTGCCTTGAGCGCAACCGGAGTTAATTCTCGCCCCGGAGTTTTGCTGAACTGGACGGTGACGGACAATATTGAAGCGAAAGCTGCGGTTTTCTCATCAGCGCGAGATATTGGCGACTTTGCTCTAGATGGATTTGCCGGAGAAATCGGCATCCGCCAAGGCAATGCCATTATTCGCGGGACTTATGCCTCAGATCGGGATGCGGGTTCACAAACGGGTTTTCAAGAGATTTTTGGGCTGCAACGCTCTGATGGCACAACGGGCATACGCTCATCCGATCGAGAACAAGCCTACGGCGTTAATGTGGAATACTTTGTTCCTCAGCTGAACATGGGCGTCTTTGGTCGCTATGGTCGGTATGACAACCGGACGCTGGGACGGGGAGGGGATACCTACAGTGCTGGGATTAGCTTCTTAGATGTATTTTCTCCGGATGATCGTTTGGGAATCGCCTACGGTCGCGGTTTATCCAATGAGCTACTGCGTCGGGAACGTGGGGATGAAATACCCGATGTGTTGGAGCTGTTCTACGATTTTAAATTTTTACCCAATTTTCGGCTAGGTTTTACACTTCAGCAACGCAATAATTTCTCAGATACTTATGGTGGGTTTCGCGTAAAAACTGATTTTGAATTCACTCCGGCAGGGAGGGTGACACCATGAGGTGTGGGTTATCAGTTATTTCTGATAGCAGGGGAAAGGGGAAAGGGGAAAAGGGAAAGGGTTTGCATCTTTTCTCGGTTAGCCTTTCTCCCTTCGCCTTGTGCCTTTGGTTGAGTGTTGCTGGGATATTCACGAGTGTGACAGTTGTTGTCAATATGACTCCGGCTCAAGCGCAGGCGGTATCTGCGGCGTTACGAGAAGCCTTTACACTGCTCAAACAGGGACGAGTCCTCGATGCGATCGCTTCTTTTAAGCAAGCGTTGCGCCGCGACCCCCAATCTTTAGAAGCGAAACTGGGTTTAGCGATCGCATATCGACGGCAGGGGATGATTCCAGAAGCTTGGCAAGCGTATCAAGATGTGCTAAGTCAAGACCCCACCAACCAACTCGCCCTGAAAACGATTGGATTGTTGGGTACGTATCGCTCAGAGTGGCAAGTACGAGGAATTGAAGCCCTCACCACTTTGTTAAACCTCGATCCCAACGATACGGAAGCTCGCGGGCTGCGAGGATTGCTGTACGGTTACCAGGGACAGTTTACAGAAGCCTTAGCCGATTATCAAATTGTGCTGCAAAATAACCCTACACCGGAAATTTTGTTAGGGGCTGCTGAAACCTACACGAATAGCGGTAACCCGCAACAGGGACTTGAACTCTTTAACCGTTACTTACAAGTTTCTGGGAAATCCATTACAGAGTATTCTGCGATCGCTTATGCCCGTGCCTTGCGAGAAATGGGGAATCCTGCCCAGGCAGTACAGGTTTTAGAAGCTTCGCTGCGTACCTCAAATCAACTCGATGACCTTGCTATTCAAACCCGTGCAGCGCTTTCTCGTGCCTATCTTGCTAATCAACAGTTCAATGAAGCGAGAGTTGTTTTAGAGCCATTACGAGGGAGAGACGAGGCAATTTTACCCTTGGCGCGATCGCTTAATGAAATTCGCACTCAAACCAACGACTTCACCCTCACACAGGAAGTTGCCTCTCTGTACCGTCAGGCACTTGCCCTAACACCCAATCCCGAACCGAAGCTAGTGCGTGAAGTAGCCGATGTTTTCAGTGGGTTACCTCAAGAAAAGCAAACTGCACTCCAACTCTATCGGCAACTGGCTGCAAGCCAACCCAATGACCGCAGCCTCATTGTCAAGCAACTAACCTTGGAAAGTCAGCTAGGTTTGATTGCTAAACCCGATTTAAGAGCGCGTCTTTATGCCGCACTGCAACCGCTACCAACAGACGCAACTGAACTCAGAACACTTGCACAAGCCTTAGCAGGCATCGAACCCCCTGGCCCAGAATTTGTGCCGATTTACCAAAATCTAGTTGCGGCTGGCGTCAACGTGCCCTTCTTGAATTTCAGAATTGCTCAATTAGCGATCGAGGGTAATAACTTAATTGGGGCAAGAACAGCCTTAGCCGCTTATGCTACAACATCAGAAGGAGCGAGCGATTTAGCGCCTCAGTTGTTAGCCGCAGAAATTGAACGTCGCGAGGGCAATTTAGAAGCCAGTGCCTACCGTTACCAAGCTTTAATTGCTAGCAACCTTGCTGACCAAGATGTACTGAATGCCGCTCTACAGGGACTTGCAGGCATTCGCCTACAACAGAACCGCCCGACCGAAGCTCTAGCCATTTTCGATCAGCTCATCGCTCGCAACCCTCAGGATTTGACTCTTCAACTAGCCCGCACCAGCTTGGCTTATCAAGCTAAACTGATATCTGAGCCCCAAGCCGAGGCAGTTCTCAATTCATGGCTTGTCTCCCAGCCATCTACCAATGTGCCACCAGAGCTATTTAACCTAGTGGGGACACTGCCTGCTGACCCCAAACGGGAACCCCTATATAATGCACTGGTTCAAATCGATCCGAATAACATCCCCGTCCAACTGCGATTGCTTCAGGTCATTGCCAAGCGCAACCCAGGGGAGGCTAAGGCGCGGGTGTCTCAGTTAGTAGCTCGCAATCCCAATAATATCGGTGCCTACTTGTTGCAGGGCCAATTAGCCCAAGGAATTGGTGAGTTAGACCTTGCAAGCAAAACCTACGAAACGATTTTGTCAGCTCAACCCTACAACATGGAAGCGCTGTCTGCTTTAGGTGGCATTCGCTTTCAACAACGACGCTTCGACTCCGCTACAGAGTTGTATTCTCAAGCACTTGCCCTCAAGCCTGATGATTTGGGGATACGCCAGAACCTGATCAGCCTAAAGGCAGCTCAAGATCAGCAGCTAGAAGCGCTGCAATCGTTGGAACAACTGCAACTTGAACAAATTCAAAAGGGTGTTCCGAGTAGCGATTTGTCCCGTCAGATGCAGCAAATCCAAGAAGGTTTTCTGCAACGGCGGGGTTTCCAACCTCCTTGGGAACAGTTTTAACTCTCAAACCTACATCAATTGTAGAGTGCTTCTACCAGTAACCGGAAATAGATAATGGCTATGGGTAATGGGTTATAGGTTAGCAAGGAAAGAAAGTTGGAAAGTTGGCAAACACAGCAAGTTGATGTGCATTCCAGTTGAAAGCGTTAATCTTCTCGCCCGACGTTGCGGCTTCTCCTGTGAAGTACAACCTTCTCGCCTTTCAACCATCTAACCTTCAATCCTCTGACCAATTCCCAATTATTTGAAGTGCTGATTTTATTTATTATGCTGAGATTTAGGGCTTTTGCTAATAGGAGTCAGTGGCGTCTAGTTACGGTTACTGCCGTTGCGATTTTATTTAATCTAGCTGGCTGTACATCCAATTCTTCGACAAAACAAACTGAGGTCCCATCACCAGACTCTTCGGTATCAGGAACCCCGTCAGAAGACTTCTCGGTGTTACAAGCTCCCCCATCGACCCCATTCTCACCGACGCCCTGGGTGTCGCCGGTGACGAACCCGCCATCTTTACCACCATCGGAAGCCCACAAAGAATTACTCGAAGAAAGCTGGGATATTTACCGAAAGCAATTTATTCAAGCCGATGGGCGAGTGATTGACTACGAAGATAGCGATCGCTCCACCTCTGAAGGACAAGCTTATGCTATGCTGCGGGCTGTCATGATCGATGACCCCAAAACTTTTGTTGCCACCTTAGACTGGGCAGAAAAAAACCTGCATCGGCTTTCAGAGACAGGCGCTTACAACGACCAACTTTGGGCATGGAAGTGGGGACAGACCAAAGCTGGTAAATGGGGTCCAATTGATAAAAATTTTGCCAGTGATGCTGACATTGATGCGATTACGGCTCTGATTCTGGCCTCCCGTCGTTGGAATCGACCGGAATACTTGGAGTTAGCCCGCACTAAACTGCGAGATCTGTGGCGGTATTCCACTTTTCAGGTACCGGGAGGTATGCGCTATCTCCTACCAGGCCCATTGGAATCCTTTTCCCCCTCACCTTCAACGATCATCCTCAATCCCTCTTATTTTGCCCCTTATGCGTTTCGCCTCTTTGCCCAAGTTGACCCCGATCGCGACTGGATGAGTTTGGTTAAAAGTAGCTACGACGCCCTGGAAAAGTCGTCTAAGGTTTCCGCCGTTGGCTTACCCAGCGACTGGATCGCACTCGACACTAAAACGGGCAAGTATCAGCCGCTCACGTCTGAGAGCAATATTCAAAGTGTGTACAGCTTCGATGCCTACCGGGTTTGGTGGCGAGTCGCTTGGGATGCCGCCTGGTTCAACGCCCCCGAAGCTGAACGCTATCTGGACACTGCTACCCAACACCTGGAAAAACAATGGCGTCAGCAAAAGCGCCTGAGTGCTCGGATCGACTTGCAAGGGAAACCAACAGTGAAATACGAAGCTACATCGCAATACGCCATGCTCTATCCCGCTTTCCGCTTATTCAAGCCGGATATAGCCGCGCAGTTACTTGAGGAGAAACTGTTACCTCAGTACAAAGAGGGAATTTGGGATGACGAATCAGCCTACTACACCCAGAATCTGGCCTGGATCGGGTTAATTTCTCCCAATGTTATTGACCCTCAACTCCTACAATCCCAGGAGGAATAACTTACAGGCGAAAGGTTTGGAGGTTGAAGGTTTGAAGATAATAACTTGCTAACTGTCAACTTACCAACTTCCTAACTGGGGCTACGTCCGGCTACGCTAACAACTTGCCAACTGTCAACTCTGCCACACCTTATGAAGCGTCTGTTTCGCATCTTCCAACCAACGACTTCCGAAAGTAACAAAAGGAGGCTAAGAGCTGGGAAATCTTTCTCCCAATTCTCCATTTTCCAGCGTCCACTCCTATCAGTATTGTTGCTGTGTGGCATTTTGGTTTTGATACTGGGAATCAGTGCTAGCCAAGTCGTTGCTCAAGGCGAAAGCAGCATCAAACAGGAAGAAGACCAATTAATTCGTCAGTACGTCTTACCCAGCACCCCAAGCAAAACTCCAGTCTACAAACCGGTACCGACTGCTCCCTCTAACAAACAGAGTACTCCGCGATCGCGCAGATCCAGTACTCCCCCCCCTCAAAAACAAGAAGCTGCTCCTGCTTCCCCACCGAGACGGCGTTCTTACACTGCTCCTGAGCCTGCACCCCCACCGAGACGGCGTTCCTACAGTAGTCCAGAGCCTGCATCACCTCCACCCCGAAGAAATAGCGCAGGGGGGCAAAACTCTGCTCCCCCCCCAGTTGGTCGTCGGCAATTTATCTCCCAGCCAACTGAGCGTCCAGAGGTGGAAACGGTTCCAGATAACTCGGAGAATGTCAGATCAAGAACGTCACAACCCACCTCTTCATCAGATAGCGACTCTACCACCGATACCCTACCCACCAATCAATACGCCTTAGAATTCAGTCGCTCTCCTGTAGTTGGTAATCGCTTCCGCTTACAAGGAGTCTATTCCGAAACGCGATTGGGCTTTACTCGCCCTCGTGGTTGGCAGATGGAATCGGTCAAAGCCTTAATCCGCTATCAACACTCACCCGCCTTGGTTGCCAGTCGCTCTAACCTTACGGTGCGTGTGAATGGTACAAGCGTGGGAAGTGTTCCACTCAACCGTAAACAATCTCAGGTGGGTCAAGTCCTGTTCAATGTTCCACCCAAGCTGATTCAGGACTACAACGAAGTCTCGATTGTAGCCCAGCAGAACAATGACCCTCAATGTAGCGACCCCTCTGACCCCACACTGTGGACAGAGATTTTGCCGGATTCCAAATTACTGTTTGAATTCCAGCCTCAACCCATTCCTCTCAATTTTACGCGCTATCCCTATCCGTTTTTTGACGAACTGAGCTTGGAGCCAAATCAAATCGCTTATTTGCTACCAAAGCTTAACGAGGCGTGGTTAACAGCAGCATCTCGCTTCCAAGCCGCTTTAGGACGATTTGCTCAGTTCCGTCCGATTGAGACTCACATTATTCAGGATATCGATGAAGTGGAGTCTAGCGATCGCTTGGTCATCATCGGCACTCCAGCTGAGCAACCTGCTCTGAAATCGTTGGATTTACCCTTCAAGATTACCGACAACCAAATTATCGATGCCACAAAAAATCCATTAGGGGATGACATTGGCTTGCTCATGCTGACCACCATTGAAGTCGGTCGCAATAGCATTCCTGTGCTAGTAGTGACGGGAAATGCCACCGCAGGTGTGGTCAAAGCTGCACAGTTTTTGGTACAACCAGACACCAGTAAACTCGCCACCGGTCAAGCCATTATTGTCAACGAACTCAAGACGGTGCCAACGCTGTCACCCCGCAATTGGCCTGATTATTTACCCGAACAAAAATCTTTTAAACTGAGCGACCTGAAAACCTCAATCGACAGGAAGCCGTTTAAAGATATCACCGTTCGGGGTTCTTCGGCACCACCGATTGAATTTGATTTCCGTGCTTTACCCGATGATCAATTCACACGGGGGAGCTATATGAATCTGGTGTATAGCTATGGCCCACAAGTGAATCCGAGACTTTCTGCCGTGGAAGTCTTACTAGATAATGTGTTCATTGGTGGGGCCCGATTGACCTCAGAAAACGGCGCAACTCGTCAAACCCTCAAAGTCGATTTACCCGCCAACCTGATCAAACCCACCTCCAAAATTAAAGTCGCATTTTGGCTAAACCCCAAGGAACCGCCGGAGTGTGGCAAAATTATCGACCAACAACTAACGGCAACAGTTCACGCAGACACCAGCTTTAAGCTCAATCGAGGAAATTCTGTTCAACTACCTGATTTGGAACTCTTGCAGGTAGGTTTCCCGTTTGCCGCCCCCCAGGATTTGTCGAGTACAGCAATGGTTGTACCCGACTCTCCCTCAGATACCGATTTGCTGACACTCCTTACCTTCAGCGAACGCTTGGGCCGACTCAGTCGGGCCGATTCAGTCCGACTTGATGCTTATACCCTGAGTGCCTTACCTCCTGAGATTGCCAAGAGTCACCATCTGGTCGGAATTGGCACACGCGATAATTTTCCCTTCCCCAAAGTGTTTGAGTCAGAAGGATTTCGCCTATTGGATGCCTTTTCGCGCAAGACTGCTCAAAGCAGCATCCAAACCTGGCCGGATACAGACGGCGTGATTAAGGAAATCATGTCTCCTGACAATGGAACTCGCGTCCTATTAGCCCTCAGCGGTCAAACCGAGGAGGGTTTAGAGCTGGTGCGGCAGATTATCAGTAAAGACCCCTGGTTTTTCCAACTTCGGGAAGATACGGTACTTATAAGCAGCGACACTTCAGATCCTACGACCTATGACCCTGACGCCTACAAGCTGGAGTTTTTGCGACGCACCCCCTTTAAACGCCTAGAAAACACCCATCTCCTGGGTCAAATTACTCGCTTCTTGCAAGATAGTTGGTTCCTACTACCCATCGGTGTTATTGCGATCGCATTTCTGCTGTTCGGCATTGCTCAACTCTATCTCCAACGTGTGACTGACAAGAAAAGTCACTAGTCATAGGGTTGAACGGAAAGCAAGTTGAACAAAATTATGAATGGGTGAATGATGAATTATGAAAAAATATCAAGTCAAGACTTGCTTAGAGTTCCCTCCGAAATTTATGCGCTATGAGGTTAGTGTACAAACTTCTAGTGGTACTGCAAAGCAGAACCCGTTACCTCCAGAAGTTCCCATTCGGCGAAGCCCTTGTAGAAGCGTAGGGTCAGGTACCTCTATACCAATTTCCTTCTCATTCGTGACTGATCAACAATTCATAATTCAACATTCATAATTCATAATTCAAATGTCTTTTTTCTCCTTCAAAAATCGATTGATGCGGCGTCGCCAACGCCCCTTGGTCACTACTTGGTTGGTCGATATCCTGCCTCAGTTTTTTGAGCGAGCTCTAGCTAGGTTGGGTATACAACCCTTGAAGTGGTTGTGCGTACTGCTGCTTTTCCTCTCTGTCCCCTTAATTATTACGCCGCTGAGAGTCTGGCAACAGGGTATTGTTGCCTTGCTCATTATTGCGATCGGTCAACTCGTTATTAATGCCGAGTATCAACAGTCCGATAAGAAAACGAGCGAGTACCTTCACTTATTCTTGGTGTGGCTGAGTCTAGTTACAACGACGCGCTACCTCTATTACCGCATCAGCTACACCCTGAATTTAGATAACTGGATAAACGGGATATTCTGTCTACTTTTGTTGGCAGCAGAACTCTATGCGGTTTTGACTTTAGTACTCGCTTTCTTTCAAACCCTGAAAATCCAAGACCGCGAACCCATCGATCTATCCCTCTTTCCTCAAGACCAATGGTTTAAAATTGATGTCTACATTCCTACCTACAACGAAGATGTAGAAATTGTCCGTAAAACAGTGTTAGGAGCTTTAGCCCTCGATTATCCAGGGGATAAAAAACAAGTTTATATCCTCGATGATGGGAGAGCCGAAAAGTATAAAGCCCGTCGGGAAAAATTGCGCCAAATGTGTGAGGAGTTGGGTTGCACCCTCCTGACCCGCGACAATAATGACCATGCCAAGGCGGGGAATATCAACACCGCCTTTCGCCGTACCGATGGGGATTTAGTCTTAATCCTCGATTGCGACCACATCCCATCGCGGCAGTTTCTTCAGCATACAGTGGGCTTTTTCTTCGACCCGAAGGTGGCATTCGTGCAAACCCCCCACTGGTTCTACAACCCCGACCCCTTTGAGCGCAATCTGCTTACCGGAGGGAGAATTCCGGTGGGTAACGAACTTTTTTATAAAGTGCTGCAAAAAGGAAATGATTTCTGGAATGCCGCCTTTTTCTGTGGTTCAGCAGCCGTGATTCGCAAAGAGTATGCGCTGCAAATTGGCGGAATTGCGACGGAAACGGTGACGGAAGATTGTCATACGGCGTTTCGATTGCATTCTTTGGGATATAAGTCAATCTACTACGACAAAATTATGGTGGCGGGGCTGGCACCAGAGACGTTTTCTTCCTATGTTGGGCAGCAAGTTCGCTGGGCACGGGGTATGGCTCAGATTCTGCGGATAGAAAACCCGTTGTTGAACCGGAAGCTGAATCTCACCCTCGCTCAGCGCCTTTGTTATTTCAGTGCCACGTCGCACTTTTTTTATGGTTATCCTCGTTTAATGTATGCGATCGCTCCTACATTATTTCTATTATTTGGCATCAATCCTATCCAAGGTTTAGGTTTAGAAACCTTAGCCTACGCCCTCCCTCATATTCTCATTGCCCTGAATGCCAATTACATTACCTACAAGCACGTTCGGTTTTCCTTCTGGAATGAAGTGTTTGAATTTGTCATGGCCTTCCAAGCTGGGTATGTTACCCTCATGGCACTAATTAACCCCAAGCTGGGTTCATTTAATGTGACTGATAAAGGGCTATCCGTAACCAAACGCAGCTTTGATTGGGAATCAGTGCGGGGTCTTTTAGTGGTTGGCGTACTCGTTGTCACCTCTATGGTTGCTGCCCCCTTTTGGCTAATCCTGCGCCCAGAGGATTCTGAGGCAGTATTGGTCAATGCTATGTGGTGCGTCTTTAACTTCATTCTGCTCCTTGCTGCCATTTTGGTCGCTTTCGAGCAGCCGCAATTACGTGCCGCACATCGCTTGCCGCGACACCTTGCCGTCACGATTTATAGCTCAGATGGAGCTTGGAAGGGTGAAACTGTTAACTTATCAGAAACGGGAGCATTGATTGCCTTAGAGGGCCGCCCAAATTTACCCGATGAAGTGGAAGTTGAAATTGTTGGTGATTTCGGCGCACGAGCGTTTCTCAATGGTCAGATTGTTCGCACAACGCGGAGCGAGGACAATCGAACGCATCTGGCGATTAACTTTGTAAACCTAACTCAATCCCAGCTCGATTCTCTGGCTGTGGTTATCTATTCTGATGTCAGAGAGTGGTATTCGCAAAAGCGAGAATACGTAGATGACCCCCTTGCATCCTTCAAGTTTCTGGCTACCAGTCTGCTTCGCTCCTTCCAAGATTTTCAACCCTACAGAAGCGGTCAGGTACGCAAGCAAGTTACAGCCACTGCTCAAATCTATTGGGAAGGTCACTTTTATTCGGGAGAGGTAACAGAAATGGGAGTAAAGAGTTTACGGCTGGAATTAGATGGCAGTGCAGTATCTCATCCCAAAATTCTTCAACCCTCAGACTGGACTAGAATGCAACAAGAAAAACCATTAGTTGGTCTGCTCTTGGCTCAGGAAACCACTAAGCCTCTCCCTCAGCGCTTTTTAGCTCAAATTATAGGTATAGAAGAATTGTTTCCTCAGAACTCCAGCGGCTCTTCCCCAAGAAAAGTGGCGATTGAATTAATTTTTCCAGAACAATTTAAGGAGCGACAGGGAGTCAAAATAAAACAACTTTTGAAAGCCCTGTGATGAGATTGAGTATTCATTCAAACCCATCTCCAGCAAGAATTAAAATTCACAGCCTATCATCTGTGTTTATTTGTGTGCATCTATAGTTCAATCTCTTCAAGTCAAGCTAATTTTCCGATAAGTTCTTAAAAATAGCTCTTCATCTGTCTTAAAAATTACCACACTATGTATTTTTTTGTTGAGTATCAATGTCTAAGAAATAGTTAATTACTCGTCGTTTATCAACAGGCTCTAGGTCTTGTTTGTCTACAAATTCCTCAATTTCATTCCACTCTTGTTTAGTTCTGCGCTGCTCTGGATATAGATCGCTTTCCGGTGAACCATAAGGAGGATATAAATTATTTTCGAGTGAAGTTGAGTCGAGATCGGGATAGAGCTCATCTTCTGTTGAGCGGCGTGGAGAAAATAAATCAAATTCTTGGTTATACGTCATGATACCTCCTAGTGGATGAGTGCGCCCTGATGTCCGAATCAGGAAATCAAATCTTACGCCGGAATTTTAGCTAGATGCTTATTCCCTTTACATCTTTCTCTAAGCAGTAACAAATTTTTCTAACTATCTATCCTGAGATAGTGGCAATGAATGAATAATCTCGAATCCGGTTGAATAACCCTAATTAAGACTGAAGCGGGAACGCAGGGACACTCCAGAGATTTTATTAGGGCTAATGAGGCGGGCTGAATATAACAACAAAGGACTAATGATACACCATGAATTCGATCATCCGTAAACTTAGTCGTCAGTATGGGTTACAATTAAGTCTATTTTTACTTATTCTATGCTTAATTTTACTTTCAGTTCCGCTACTGAGTTCGGCGGGCAAAAGGACAGGATATCCCCCACCTGCTCCCGCTAAAGATGATTCTAATTTTGGAGCGAAAATTCAGCGTACCATGACGCTTTTAGCGACTAGCACTCCGAAACATCGACATCCGGTGCGTATTCTTTTCTACGGTCAATCGATTACGAAGCAGGATTGGTGGATGGATGTGGCAAATGATTTAAAAAAACGCTTCCCTTACGCGGATTTAAAGATTGAAAATCGTGCGATCGGGGGATTTGCTGCTTCCACTCTCATCCATCCTGCTGAACACGACCTTTACCCCTTCTATCCCGATTTAACCATCTTCCATGTCTACGGTTCAGAAGAAGATTATGAGTCAATTATCGCCAACGTGCGCCGCCGTACAACGAGTGAAATTGCTTTTCATTCTGACCATGTAACTTGGTTACCAACAGGCACATTTCTGGATGGCAAAGATAAACTCAATACTTATCAGTGGCATGACCAGCATTCTACTCAATGGTTGCCTAAGATTGCCGAAAAGTATGGTTGTGAATTGATTGAAATTCGCGAACCCTGGAAGCAGTACCTAAAAGACAATAAATTGAAGCCAAAAGACCTGCTTTCGGATGACATCCATCTCAATGATTGGGGGAATTTTCTGCTAGGAAGTCTCGTTAAGCGGCAATTGCGCTACAACTCCAAGTTTCCCAATACTTTGTGGAAGGACTTGGTGAAAACCTATGGTGTTGGTAAAGAGGTGAAGTGGAAAAATGGCAAGCTGGTTCTGGAGTTTGAGGGCAATCGGGTAGATGTTATTGCCGCCAAAGCAACTAATGGGAAAGCTCATCAAGCGCGGATTCTAATCGATGGGAAGAAACCCTCTGAATTTCCTGAACTCTACACCATTACCAGACCGAATAACGCTATTGGTGTCGATTGGCCAGCCATCATTCAAGTCTCTTGGGAAAAACCTCTAGTTGTAGAAGATTGGACGGCACGAATTACTGAAAGCAACGAAGATGCCAGCCAATTTAAGTTTGAAGTCTTTGGCTCGAAAACCGGATTTGACGGAAGCGGTGTTAGTGATGATAAGTTTGTATCCAACTCCGGTCGTGTTGTTATTGAACCGAGCAACTGGTGGTTGAAAAATGCTCAAGAATACTCGGGTAAGCCAACTCCCAAAGGCTTTGAGATTAAGTGGCAGGTTTTACCCATGTTCGTGGATGTCTACATAGCACCGAAAATTGAAGACCCAGCACGGGAGTATGTGACAACATTGGCACAGGATTTAAGAAACTCTAAACACACGCTAGAAATTATTCCCGACAAAAACGGGATTGTTCCGATTCAATCCATCCGCGTGTATCGACCCCCACTCATCAATCAAGAACAATCTTAAGAAATTATTTATTGACAAAATCTCCAAATAGATGAACATTATTTTTTATCTTGATTCTAATTGAACGCATTTATCTGGGTACGTTCTCAGTGTGAATCATGGAAAAGAGCGGTTGATGGCTAATAAAGTTAGCAATTTCTTAATCCTTGTAAAGAACTTACACGATCTGTAAAACTGGCGACTCCATGTCCCTTGATTGTGGTGATCATAATATTGGTTAGATAGTTGCAGCTTCACGTATTGTTTGAGAGCATTTCAAGGAAGGGAATTATGATGCAAATTTCTCCTCAAACGACCTATGACCATCTCAAACTGCTCGATCATGTAGATGTTGCCACGAGTGCGCTCTATCGACAACAGGCTCAAGAAGTTTTAGCGAACCCAGAAGTTAGCCTCACTTGGCGGCAGGCGATCGCAGATCGGCTTCACCGGGCCAACAATCTCCTGGCAATGATGAGTGTTGGCAATGATGATAGCTACTGAAATACGGTGGCAATACTATCATTATTTTCCCTGACTCAGTAACTTCGCAGAATCCTATGCGTAGAATTTTTGATTCAAGCTAGATATATAGCAGTTCTCAATTAAGTAGAATCTACATTGTTGGTAGGGGTACGGTATTGCCGTGCCCCTACTGTATTCTAGGCTTGCCGAGAAGGGCTATACAGAGCGCGTCTATTTGAGTTGTACAACTTGGGTAGGGTCGAGGAATCAGAATTTGCCGAGTCTCCGAGTCAGAGTGCAAAAGGCTTTGAGCTAATTCAATAACATCTGACTAAGTTCTCAAACAGGCTCTAAGCCTAGCGCCAGCGAGAAAAGCCATTGCCCCAGTTGGCTTGTACGGGTTGCTAACCGTGCTAGCTACCTCGGAAACGGGAGACCATACTTCTATCTAGAACGGATGAAGCAGTGATCGTTTACTCACTTTATATGGTGAACTGTTGACATCAGTTTGGGTTGCTATTGACACCCGTTTAGTTAACCTGTACTTTTTGTTCAACTGCTGGCAATGCCAGCAGGGAAATTATTAAGAATTATATTGATTGAGGCGCAAAAAGGTTTATTATGGCACTCTCAAAAATTACTAATATAATTTCCTTATCTAAGAAGCTGTAACATTTTTAGATCAGCAGAGTGTCACCTTTGGAAAAGAGTTGAGATTTGAGTCATCTAGATCTGACAATTTTCTTGACCTGACCTCGTCGAGGCTCCTCATTAGACCCTTCAGACTAACTAGAGTTAACAGCTTCCCACTACCCTCTTTGCCACTTCTAGACCATCCAAGCATGAACAGCAATGCACTGCCACCGAAACAGGGCTTATACGATCCCCAGTTTGAACACGACGCCTGTGGTGTCGGGTTCATCGTGCACATGAAAGGAAAAAAGTCGCACGAGATCGTAGAGCAGGCGCTGACGATCCTCTTGAACCTCGATCACCGTGGTGCGTGTGGTTGCGAAGCGAACACGGGTGACGGAGCAGGCATTTTGATGCAGGTGCCCCACAAGTTTCTGAAGAAAGTAGCAGCGACCCAAAACATCACGCTGCCAGAAGCAGGCCAGTATGGCGTCGGAATGATTTACTCTTCACCCGATTCCGCCACGCGTGAGAAAAGCCGGCAGATTTTTGAAAAGATTGTGGTTGAGGAAGGTCAGCAAGTTCTTGGCTGGCGCAACGTACCGACCAATCACTCATCACTGGGCAATACCGCAAAATCGAGCGAACCGTTCATGGAGCAGGTATTTATCCAGCGTGCGCCAGAACTCGCGGACGACATGGCGTTTGAGCGGAAGCTATATGTCATCCGTAAACGCGCTCACACCGCAATTCGAGCAACGCAGGTAGACTCATACTGGTATCCGTCTAGCCTCTCGTGCCGCACGATCGTCTACAAAGGAATGCTGATGCCAGTGCAGGTGGGGCAGTATTATCCCGACCTCCACGATCCAGATATGGAGAGTGCGTTGGCCCTGGTGCATTCACGGTTCAGCACCAACACCTTTCCGAGTTGGGAGCGTGCCCACCCCTATCGCTACATCGCCCACAACGGCGAAATCAATACCCTACGTGGCAACATCAACTGGATGCACGCACGGCAGTCGCTCTTTGAGTCGGAGTTGTTCGGCGACGACATGAAGAAAGTCCAGCCGGTGATCAACATCGAGGGCAGCGACTCGCTCATTTTCGATAATGCCCTAGAACTACTCGTGCTGGCAGGGCGATCGCTACCCCATGCCATGATGATGATGATCCCCGAACCGTGGACGGGTCACGAATCGATGAGTGACGAGAAAAAGGCATTCTATGAATATCACTCCTGCTTGATGGAACCCTGGGATGGCCCAGCATCGATCGCCTTCACGGATGGCACGATGATGGGTGCAGTACTTGACCGCAACGGTCTACGACCATCCCGTTACTATGTGACAAAAGATGACCTAGTAATCATGGCATCCGAAGCCGGTGTGTTGCCCGTTGAGCCTGAACGTGTGGCATTGAAGGGTCGCCTGCAACCCGGTCGAATGTTCCTCGTGAACATGGAGGAAGGTCGCATCATCGCGGACGACGAAATCAAAAACAAAATTGTCACTGAGCATCCGTATCGCGAGTGGATCAACCAACATATGGTCGAACTCGCACAACTCAAAGACGCACCCGAAGAACCCAAGCGCGATCCCCAGACCCTGCTTCAGCAACAGATGGCTTTTGGTTACACCTTCGAGGAAGTGCGCCTGCTGCTAACTCCCATGGCTCGTGATGGCGTTGAGGCGATTGGCTCAATGGGTGCGGATACCCCCCTAGCTGTCCTCTCTGACCGTCCCAAACTCCTTTACAACTACTTCAAACAACTGTTCGCGCAGGTTACAAACCCACCGATTGATTCCATCCGCGAGGAAATCATCACCTCAGCAGAGACAACCATCGGCTCTGAGCGGAACTTGCTTAAGCCTGAGCCGGAGAGTTGCCATCTGATCGAGTTGAAAACACCCATCCTCAGCAATGAAGAGTTGGCGAAGCTCAAGTCTGTCAACGAGGGACAGTTCAAGTCGATTACCATCCCGATCCTATTCAACCCCAAAGAAGGGGTGAAGGGACTTGAAAGGGTGATGGACGAGATTTGCGACAAGGCGAACCATGCGATCGCAACAGGCGTGAACATTATCATCCTTAGCGATCGCGGCGTGGACAAAGACAACGCTCCTATTCCCGCCCTACTAGCGGTTTCCGGTTTACATCACCACTTGATTCGGGAAGGCACACGCACACGGGTCGGTCTTGTCCTCGAATCAGGCGAACCGCGTGAAGTTCATCACTACGCGACCCTTATTGGTTACGGCTGCGGTGCCATCAATCCCTATCTCACCTTTGAGACCCTAGAGGACATGATCCGCCAGGGTTTGTTGGTCAACGTCGAGCATAAGACAGCCTGTAAGAACTACATCAAAGCAGCGACCAAGGGCGTGATCAAGGTCGCTTCCAAAATTGGCATCTCAACGATTCAAAGCTATCGTGGTGCACAGATTTTTGAGGCGGTTGGACTAAACCGCTCGGTGATCGATAAATACTTCTGTTGGACGGCATCTCGAATCGAGGGCGCAGACTTAGAAGTCATTGCCAAGGAAGCCGTGTTACGACACAGTTATGCCTTCCCCGACCGAGAGGTCAATGGACACGCCCTTGATGTCGGGGGTGAATATCAGTGGCGCAAGGATGGGGAAGCGCATCTATTCAGCCCGGAAACCATCCACACATTACAAAAGGCAGTGCGTGTCGGGAATTACGACCTGTACAAGCAGTACGCCAAATTGATAAACGAGCAGAGCCAGAAGTTCTTCACTCTCAGGGGTCTGCTGGAATTTCAGCAGCGTGAGCCGGTGCCTCTTGAGGAAGTAGAACCAATTGAGGCGATTATGAAACGCTTCAAGACCGGTGCAATGAGCTATGGCTCGATCTCGAAAGAATCTCACGAAGCTTTAGCGATCGCAATGAATCGCATTGGCGGCAAATCTAACACTGGGGAAGGAGGCGAAGACTCAGAACGCTACACTTGGACGAACGAACAAGGTGACTCAAAAAACAGTGCTATTAAGCAGGTTGCTTCTGGTCGTTTTGGCGTCACGAGTCTGTATTTGTCTCAGGCAAAAGAAATCCAGATCAAGATGGCACAGGGAGCGAAGCCTGGAGAAGGCGGTCAGCTTCCCGGACGGAAAGTGTATCCCTGGATTGCCAAGGTGCGTCACTCCACTCCGGGTGTCGGCTTGATTTCACCACCTCCCCACCACGACATCTACTCGATCGAAGACTTGGCCGAGTTGATCCACGACTTGAAAAACGCGAACCGCGATGCTCGCATCAACGTCAAGCTCGTCTCTGAAGTCGGTGTCGGTACGATCGCGGCTGGGGTCGCAAAAGCCCACGCCGATGTTGTCCTCATCTCCGGCTACGACGGAGGGACGGGCGCATCACCGCAGACTTCGATCAAACACGCGGGACTCCCTTGGGAACTGGGACTTGCTGAAACGCACCAGACGCTGGTGTTGAACAACCTTCGTTCTCGCATCGTCGTCGAGACGGATGGACAGCTCAAAACGGGTCGCGATGTGGTCATTGCTGCACTACTGGGTGCTGAGGAGTTTGGATTTTCTACTGCACCCCTAGTCACCCTCGGCTGCATCATGATGCGCGTTTGCCACCTCAACACTTGTCCAGTGGGAATCGCCACCCAAGATCCACAGTTGCGTCAAACCTTCACGGGTGATCCAGCACACACGGTCAACTTTATGAAGTTCATCGCGCAAGAAGTGCGCGAAATCATGGCCCAATTGGGTTTCCGCGCCCTCAATGAAATGGTGGGTCGTACCGATGTACTGGAACCCAAAAAAGCGATCGCACACTGGAAAGCCAAAAACATCGACCTTTCCAAGATTCTCTATCAACCGGAAGTCGGGCCAGAGGTTGGTCGTTACCAGCAAATGCCGCAAGACCATGGACTAGAGAAATCTCTGGATATGACCGTGCTGCTTGACTTGTGCAAACCGGCGATCGAGAACGGCGAAAAGATCAAAGCCACACTGCAGATTAAGAACGTCAACCGTGTCGTCGGCACCATCCTCGGTAACGAAATCACCAAGCGTCACTGGGATGGACTGCCAGAAGATACGGTACACCTGCATTTCCAAGGCAGCGCGGGACAAAGCTTTGGCGCATTTGTGCCCAAGGGTGTCACCCTCGAACTCGAAGGCGATGCCAATGACTACTTCGGCAAAGGCCTAAGCGGCGGCAAAATCATGGTTTATCCACCCGCTGTTTCCACCTTTGTGCCGGAGGAAAACATTATCATCGGCAACGTTGCCTTTTATGGCGCGACTAGTGGCGAGGCGTATATCAATGGTGTGGCAGGTGAGCGCTTCTGCGTCCGCAACTCCGGCGTGAATACGGTTGTCGAAGCCGTTGGCGATCACGGCTGCGAATACATGACGGGTGGGAAAGTCGTTGTACTAGGAACCACTGGGCGCAACTTCGCGGCTGGGATGAGTGGCGGTGTTGCCTACATCCTTGATGAAGCAGGCGACTTTGCCACACGTTGTAATAAGTCTATGGTCGATCTCGAAACCCTCGAAGACCCGGAGGAGATCAACGACCTTCACCAAATGATCCAGAAGCACGCCGAATATACCAAGAGTCAGAAGGCTCACAAGGTACTTGCCGCTTGGCAGGAGATGGTGCCGAAGTTCGTTAAAGTGATGCCAAGGGACTACAAGCGTGTGTTGCAGGCCATTGAGAATGCGATCGCATCGGGCTTGAGCGGTGACGATGCCCTTACTGCCGCCTTTGAAGAAAATGCCCGCGATGTTGCTCGCATTGGTGGTAGCTAGGATTTAGCTTACGACACAAGGGGCTTAAGCCCCTTGTGAGACCGCAAGGCTTCGGGAGGCGTAGTTTCGAGGTTATCTGTTGACGTTCAGCGTCAAATTAGACTGAGCAGGGGAGCATCATATGAAAAACATAACAGAGTTGCCAAAAAATCTCCCTGTTCCGAGCGATGATGGGGGTTGCGATCGCTTGTTGGGGAAGTTGCTGCCATCCTTAGCTTTATCGTCCACGCATGGGAGATCTGTTGATGTGTCAGCAATCTCAGGTCGTGTTGTGATCTACTGCTACCCGATGATGGGACGACCTGATCTTCCACTACCGGATGGATGGGATCAAATCCCTGGAGCAAGGGGTTGTACTCCCCAATCCTGTGCTTTTCGAGATCATTACCAAGAGCTAAGCCGCTTAGGAGCGCAGGTCTTTGGTCTCAGTACTCAGAGTACTGCCGAGCAAAAGGAAGCAGCAGAGCGTCTCCATTTACCGTTTGAACTTTTGAGTGATTCTGATCTGTGCTTTGCTCAGGCGCTAAAGCTGCCAAGGTTTGATATGGAAGGAAAGCAACTGATCAAGCGAGTTACGCTCATATCGGAGGCGGGCAAAATTATTAAAGTTTTCTATCCAGTCTTCCCTCCTGATAAGAACGCAAATGAGGTAGTCAGTTGGTTGGAAAAGAATGCGGTCTAACACCTCCTTGGAGCGGGCAGAACAAAGATAATCGGAGCTTAGCGTAGGATGCGATCTTCGACAGCGTAACGCATCAATACTGGGGAGTGATACGTTACGGCTAACACCTAACACACCCTACAAAATCTAAAATCAAAAATCGGCTGAGACACGACTATGGGAAAACCAACAGGCTTTATCGAATATCTCCGCGAGTTGCCATTTGAATATCCACCGAGCGATCGCTACGAGATTAAATTAGGGATATTGGCAGAATCATTACGGAAATTATGAGCGCAGCAATCATAAGTACAAAACAGTATGTTGAAGAACGGGAGGGTTGCTACCGCATTATCGGGAAGCGTGTTTCTCTAGATTCAGTTGTCTATGCCTTTCTTGCGGGACAATCCCCTGAAAGTATAGTTCAGTCATTCCCTGTACTGACATTAGAAGAAGTTTATGGAGTGATTACTTTCTACCTCGCAAATCGCACAGTCATTGATGCTTATTTGTCCGAGGGGGAGCAACTGTTTGAAACGTTGAGACAGCAAGCTAGGGAAAGCAACTCATTACTCTATCAAAAACTTTACAGCACTCTGACCAGCGATTCATGAAAGTTCGCTTCCAAGCAGATGCAGATCTCAACCAAGCGATTGTGACAGGCGTTCTGAGACGTGAGCCAACTGTTGATTTTCAAACAGCAAACGTATCAAATTTAAGTGGCTTAAGTGACTTGGAAGTTCTGACCTTCGTGGCCCAGGAGAGTAGAGTTCTCGTTTCCCATGATCAAAGAACCATGCCAAGATACTTCGCTGAATTTATTGTTACTCAAACAAGTTCGGGTGTAATTATCGTGTTACAGAGTTTGCCAGTTAGCGAAGCAATCATCAATCTAATCAAAATATGGCAGACATCAGAAGCAGAAGACTGGGTTAACCGCATTGCCTACTTACCTCTATGATTCCAGCAAAGCCCACAGTAGCCAAGCTTAGAATACATTAGCGCTTTTCATCACGCATCACTCCCCAACATTGGTGTGTTCCCTAACACCTAACACACCCTACAAAATCTAAAATCAAAAATCGGTTGAAACACGACTATGGGAAAACCAACAGGCTTTATCGAATTCTTGCGCGAGTTACCCTCTGAAATAGCACCGAGCGATCGCATCCACAACTGGGACGAATTCCACCTGCATATGCCGGAGGACAAACTCCGCACCCAAGGCGCACGTTGCATGGACTGCGGCGTTCCGTTTTGTCACACTGGTACGATCATCAGTGGTATGGCTAGCGGGTGCCCGATCAACAACCTCATTCCTGAGTGGAACGACCTAATCTATCGCGGACTCTGGCGTGAAGCACTTGATCGCCTCCACAAGACGAACAACTTCCCCGAATTCACCGGTCGCGTCTGTCCTGCACCCTGCGAAGGCTCCTGTGTCCTCGGCATTCACAATCCACCCGTCACCATCAAGAACATTGAGTGTTCAATCATTGACAAAGGCTGGGATGAAGGTTGGATTACACCCGAACCCCCGACCAAGCGCACTGGGAAAAGAGTTGCCATTGTCGGTTCTGGCCCAGCAGGACTTTGTGCCGCCGCGCAGCTTAATAAGGCAGGTCATTCGATCACGGTGTTTGAACGCGCCGATCGCCCTGGCGGTTTGCTGATGTATGGTATCCCCAACATGAAGCTTGACAAAGAGCAGGTCGTCCTGCGCCGCCTCAAAGTTCTGGAAGAGGAGGGCGTGAAGTTCATCTGCAACACCGAAGTTGGCAAAGACTTCCCCGCCGAAAATCTACTCAAGGAATTCGATGCAGTAGTCCTTTGCACCGGTGCCACTAGACCGCGTGACCTTCCCATCGAAGGGCGCGAGTTGAAGGGTATTCATTTTGCAATGGAATTCCTGACTGCAAATACACAGGCAATTCTGGACAAGCAGAAAAACGGTAACTTTATCTCTGCTGAGGGCAAGGATGTTGTGATTATTGGCGGTGGCGACACCGGCACCGACTGCGTGGGTACTTCAATTCGCCACGGTTGCAAGAGCCTCGTACAAGTAGAAATTATGCCCAAACCGCCCTCGGAACGTGCCCCCAACAATCCTTGGCCGGAGTGGCCCAAGGTTTACAAGATGGACTACGGGCAAGAGGAAGCTGCTGCCAAGTTCGGTGCTGACCCCCGTGTCTATCTCACCACTGCGACGAAGTTTGAGGGGGATGAGAACGGACAGGTCAAAGCCGTTCATACCGTGCAAGTGGAGTGGGAGAAAAACGAGAAAGGTCAGTTTATTCCTAAGCACGTCCCTGGTACGGAAAAAGTCATACCCGCGCAGCTTGTCCTGCTGGCCATGGGCTTCCTCGGCCCTGAGCAACCCCTACTCGACGCTTTGGGACTTGAGCGCGACCCCCGCAGTAATGTAAAAGCTGACTACGGCAAATACGCTACCAGCATTCCTGGTGTCTTTGCCGCTGGGGATTGTCGTCGCGGTCAGAGTCTTGTTGTCTGGGCGTTTAACGAAGGACGTGAAGCTGCCCGCGAGTGCGACCTCTATCTCATGGGTAGCACCGACCTGCCTTAACGGAAAAGGTTAGAAATCACAAACGGCGGCTCCCGATGCCCATCTCTTTCAAGGGATAGGAGGAAAGCCGCTTCTACCATGTTCATTGTTCATGGTTGATAGTTTATGTGCAAAAAATTGAGTAATCGATTGAAACAACCCAATTATCGTAGGGGCGGGTTTAGGGGCAACTCCGGGCAATCCCGAAAACTTGACATCAAAACCCGCCCTGACAGGTTTTATGCTTTTTTAAGCAGATTTGAGCTTACCGCTGTGAGACAGTAAATTGTTGAGGTTGATAATCAGAGCCAATCTTGTTGGCACAAAATCCTAAGTCTCGGCTTTGTCCTGGCTCAATCACCCGTCCCCAATCGAGTGGAGTGACGACATACTGCGAACCCTGAAGTTGGAAATTACCGTTCCAACTATTATTAATTGCTGCCTGATTCATTTGGAACGTGAGCTGCCAATCTCGAACTGGTGCGCTGCCTGTATTGGTAATCATCATGCCCATACAAAATCCCGCTTGCCAATCCGATTGCATATTGGACACCACTTTCAGTTGAGATTGATTCGTGGTTGGGGTAGTTGCAGTCGGTTGTGGACTGGGAGAGGGGGAAGGAGAAGGAGAAGGATTGACAGCGACTGGGCTAGAGCTCGGTTGAGGAGTAGGAGTTTGGGTGATGATTGGAGCGCTTGCTGTAGCTGGGGCAAAACTATTGGCAATCAGCGTTCCCTGAAGCAGTTCTTGTTTGTCTGCATGGACTGTTTGCCAATCATCTTGCAGAATACCACCTGTATCAGCACTATTGGGATTCCAACTCCAGTAGGCGAAGCTCAAATTCTTTTGACCGATGAAATCTACCAGTTTTCGCTGCCAAATTCCCTCTTTGGAGCTACTATCAACCTGCCGACCCCCAAACTCTCCAATCAAGATAGGAGCAATGCCTTTGGTATCAATGTAGTTCCATCCTGTTTCCCAACGGCTAGAGAGATTATTGGGAAATGTTGGCTCGTTAAACCAAGGTTGATTGTAGACTCCTGCACCGTACTCGTGAGGAGAATAGACCAGTTTGTTAGATTTGGACAGACGTACTGGGAAGCGCTCAACCCCTTCTAAATTGGCACCCATCCAATGGTACGCTAACTTCTGTCCAGGAACATTCTTCTCCACACCTTCGACCACAATCAGCCAATTGGGGTTAATGGCAAGAATGGCATTGCCAGCGCGTTCTGCTGCCAATCGCCAGTCCGTGGTTTCGTCGTTGGTACCCCAGCTAGCGCGACCGTGAGGTTCATTCTTCAGGTCTGCTCCAATGATGTTAGCCTGATTTTTGTAACGGGTTGCCAACATCTTCCAAGTATCAATCCAGTCGGCTTCCGTAAACCCATCGCCGTACCACAGTTCTGGAATGCGCTGGTCATTCAGTCGGTGGGAGTCCAGCAGAATCATAATTCCCTGCTGACCCGCCTCCTGAATAATGGCATCCATCACTTCTAAAGGCGATTTGCCTTGAAGTTCCTGATTGCTGCCAAGTTGGAAGTTAATTCCATTCACATCTGTAGCACGTAGAGATTCCACAGAGTAAGGAAGGCGGATGAGGTTGTAGCCTAAACTTTTGATCTGCGCCAGCATCCCCTTATAATCTCGGCTCGACAAGCCGTCCGGTGCATGTAACTCAGTCTCGATGCCAAACCAGTTCACACCTCGAAGCAATACAGACCGACCTTTGGCATCAACGATTTTTGAGCCTTGAGTGGAAAGGGGTAGCTGAATCGTGCTGGGAGAGGCGGCATTTACAGGGCTTGGAGAAGACCAACTAAATCCAATTAGGGACATAAATACAACAGCTAACCCCAGAGCAATCATTCCCGAAGACGATCTAAAATGGGTTCGCTTTGATCTAGGAGTGTCAGTTGATCTGTTCTTTCGAGGTTGTCGCTGGGGTTGGGTCACGGCTGTTGTACTGTAGCGATCGCGTTTACTAGTAGACTCAGTACTATTAGGTTGACTCACTGAGCCAAACAACCAGCGCAATTCCTCCAGCCATCGTCCCAAGCGCTGGAAAACCGCACTCGCTTCTGTAACGCGGATAATGCGCGAGATTGGGTACAGAAAAAATCTAGACATAGTTTGTGAAAAGAGAAGTGGTTGACTCGGTCACAACGAGAGAACTGAAATTGACTCAACGTATGACTTGCCAAATGTTGTTAGCTTTTGGTGTCTGCCACCCTTCTTAACGTTGACAACATTTAGCGGCTAATGTTTCCTACCCTGATAGTTGTTGACAGCTTTCTTCTTTTGAAGGTAACAAGCTCATCGGTTTCTCCAGCAATTTTACCTACTCCTTTAGGTATAGATTTATTATAATTTTCTCCTCAAAAAGCTTCTTTCTTTTGGTAGATGAAGTGAGTTGCAACTTTTGATATTGCTAATCTATTTCCCAATCAAGACCATAAGATCCGGAATTAATTTTTGACTGATTTTTCTAAATTAGTGTTCCCGATAAATAGGATTTTTTATTTTTATTGAAATTTACGAGAAATTTATTGAAATAGGCTTTGTCTTCATGATAACTTTACGGTAATTTTCTCAGGGAGTAACTAATGTTAAAAGCGAAAGTCAGTAGACTGATGTCATTTGATATTTCTACTGTCAGTGTTTTTACATTACAGCAGTCAGCTAAGCCCGTTGCCTTATTTCTCGGTCCTACGTAACCATAAGGGCTCTACAAATACTGTCACTGGGAATTAGTAATTATGTCCGGATCTCCGCTTAAAAAATTTGTCCTTACGCCCGTAGTCATTTCGGCTTCAGTCTTCGCCGTACTGACTTTACCCCTAGCATTCTTGGGGAATAAACCAGTGACCATCAAACTGCAAGAAGATCCTGTATTTTACGGTCAACTGCGCGATGTGGCAGCACCCTATCTGGGTTTAGCAGGTGCTTTGGCTCTAGGATCGGGTGTGGCTAGTGTTGCTCTTGCAGGTTGGCGACAGTCAAAGCGTAAGTCAGAGGAAGTTGAGGCTCAACTATCCGGTTTAGCGCAACATCTCCAGCAAAAGGAAACCCAGTTGGAGGCGCTGAAATTCTCCGAAGCCAGACTGGAGGCTTCAGGCTTGAAGGTGTTTTTGGATGAGGAAGTTCCATTAGAATCTCATACCCAGTCGCGATCGGACTTAGTAGATAGAGAAGACAAGGGGGCTAAGGAGGACAAGCAGGAAAAGGGAGAGAAAGAACTATATACGAACGCAACTTCGTATCAGACAGTATCTGATCTTCCTAGTTCCCATGCTCCACTGGCAATTGAGGCGTTATTAATGGCACCTCCTGTCCTGGAACCTCAAGTGGTCGTATTATCACCAACAGTAATCTTGCAAGAAAAAGCGGCAAAGTTTGCTTGTGCTCAAACGTTTCTCGGCTACGCTCAGACAAAAGCAAGCAAAAAGCTGACTCCGAGTGGAACTGAAATCACACGTAAAGATGTGGAGCACCTCGAAGCTCAACTGCAACAAATCATGGCTCAGATGACATCTGTACAGACAGCGCTAGCAGAAGCACGTCATGCGACTACTTATGAGGTAAGCTATAGCAATCCTATTTAATTGACACAAAAGCGGTTCCGACAGGTTGGCGTTTGGAGCTCATTTAGGATTGCCATAACAAGCATTCAAGATTGCATGAGCATGGATTCTTTGACACTCCGCCGCTTGAAAGACGGCGGATTCTAAGCGGATACTTGGGGACGGGTTAAAACCGCGTCCCTTGGTTTCGTCTTAGCTGACCAGAGACTGATTCTCTGGGGCGCTGTCAAAGGCACCCTAGACAGTCCGCTCAGGATAAACCCAAGCATTCCGCTTACTTTCCTCAAAATATTAGATGCACCGTTGCAGTCTGCATTGATGTACCAGGTAACTGCTGGATGCGATCGCACCTAGCAGGATGACCTCACTCAACAAGCTACTCCAGAGTAAACTAAAAGTTAAACAAATTGACTAAAAACAACCGGAATCAATAAAAGAGTTAGGTTGCTAAGACAAAATATGCCTTTTACCCTCGCGCATCCCATAGCAGCTGCTCCGATTTGGCTGTGCTCGAAAAGAAGACTAGATTTGCCAAGTCTCTTAGTCGGGTCGATGATTCCCGACATTGAATACTTCTTGGCTTTGCAACCCAGTAGAACAATTGGACATACTCTTCTAGGAGTATTAATTCAAGGGCTTCCTTGTTCGATTGTACTCTTGTTAATTAGTCGTTATGTTTTGATGCGGCCATTCTTGGCTCTTCTTCCCCGGCAATTAGGCCAACGATTTCCCACCCTAAGGGGCTACTTTCCTTTAAAAGTTTTGCATCTTTTTAATGTTGTAGTCTCAGTTATGATTGGGGCAGCTAGCCATATTGTTTGGGATGCTTTTACTCATGAGGATGGCTGGTTTGTCACTCATTCAAAGCTGCTTCAATCCCAGCTTGGGCCTCTGCCAATTTATAAATTACTTCAATATGGAAGTGGAGTTATTGGACTTGTCGCTCTTTTTTTATGGCTATCAATATGGCTAAGTCAAGCTAAGCCTTGTAATCGTATTGAAACATTAGCCCCTCACTGGAGAGGTTTAACAATTATCTGCATTGCCCTATGTGCTTTCGTCTTTGCTTGGGTCGCTGTAGAGATAAATCGTATTGCAGGTGAAACCTTCAAAGAGGCGGTCGTCAGAGCAGTAATTGGTTGTATTTCTGGATCATTTATAGGATTATTGCTGTACTCAGCAGTATTTTGGATGCTAAACAGTTTCAAACCCCGTTCCACCGCAACCTAACCTCTCGCTGCACCCGACCGTGAGCGTTGTAAATCAGTAGCGGCGGATGATGTGACCGTTAGATCGCAACACGGCTAACTTTTCACGGCATCTTTTCAGCTGATGCGATCGCCTCTGATACTTCACGATCGCAGGAGGAGTATCATGTATTGGCATCATACCAAGGTACTGCCAGCACTTACTTGCCTTAGAGACTTCGCTTCAATGAAAATTTGCTTAATATCAGGGTGCTGACTACAAATTGCCTTTTCTATGCGCTCCACTGCCGAGGCGACTTCCTCTGCCGAAAGGTTTTTGTGAAATTGAAGTTCTAAATTTAGTAACACTTCATGGGGGCCAAGGTGCATGGTGAGGACGCGCATAACTCCCTCTACACCTGAATCGCTTTCCGCTATTCCTCTGATACTCGCGACAACGGTACGACCAGCACTTTCACCCAATAAGAGTCCTCGACTTTCATAGGCAAGTAGGAAAGCGACCACCGCCAAGATTAAGCCAATAATAATCGAGGCTGTTCCGTCGAAGTACGGATTGTTGAACAAATGTCCAAAAAAAACTCCTAGAAAGGCAACTATTAAACCCAAAAGCGCCGCTGTGTCCTCAAACAGTACGGTAAAAATAGTAGGGTCTTTGCTCGTTCGCACTGCCTGCCAAAAGTTTTGTTCACCTTTTTGGGGCAGGAATTCATTTAAGGCAACGCTCCAAGAAAAGCCTTCGACGAATACTGCTAAGCCCAGTACGACATAGTTCCAAAGAGGGGCTTCTAAAGGACTGGGGTGGAGTAAGTGCGTGATACCCTCATAAATCGACATGCCTCCACCAATGGAGAAAATTAAAATCGCAACGATTAATGTCCAGAAGTAGAGTTCTTGACCATGACCAAAGGGATGATTTTCATCCGGTGGCTTTTTGCTGAGGCGAATTCCCAAGAGCAGTAGGAGTTCGTTGGCAGTATCCACAACGGAATGGATACCTTCCGACAGCATCGCTGAACTGCCGGTAACAGCAGCAGCGATAAATTTTATAATTGCGATCGCTAAATTAGCACCAATCGCTGCAAAAATTGTTTTCTTACCGGATTCAGAACTCATACAATCTGATTGACCTCACTAATTGATATCTCCCTCAAATTTCATCTTGATAAAAAACAATTTCATAAAACCTAAATTATCCCCTAATTCCTAAAGTAGGAGGAGGGTTTCTCTGTACAATAGCCACTCAGCCCAGAGTTTTACTATAAATTCTTTGCCTATTGATTGCAGCCATACATCTCTCTTATAGAGAAGAGATCTAGAATCTGCGTCTATCAAAAGTGGCAAAATCAATAGTTCATTGTTTGCATAAGTCCTTGTGCATTCATGAAAAAATATCAAGGAATTGCCATCATTACGAAAATCATCTTTTATTATTTGTTAATTTTTTATACTAACAACTGATGCTATCCTCGTTTTTTTATAAACTTAATTTATCAAATAGACTTGCCAAATTAAGTTCTACTTCAAAAGATTATTGAGGTGTTTATGGGTCGTGCTTCCAAACTCAAGCAACAACGTCACCTCCAACCGCAAGAGGATGCAAACAGCACTCCCTCAAAAGCTCAGTATCTGCTCTTTGAACCCCAGAGCAAAAATTACCTCGCTTCCTTAGAGCGATTAGGAGGGATGGAACGCCTAGATTGGTGTCCTCATACAGGAGGAGCAATTAAATTTGCCACTTCCAGTCAAGCACAAGCCAAAGCCAAGCAGATTGTGAAAAACAGAGGATACATTTTGCAAGTGATGGAACTGATTCCAAATGAAGGTAAATTCCAGGTGAAGCCAGTTGCTGAAGTAGCTCCGTAAGCACGTTCATCCGCCCTTGCTTCGTCGTTGCGGGTGAGTTGAACTAATTGTATGGCGTTTGTTAATTGGACTCGAATAAATCTAGGGGCAAATGACCGTACATTTCATTAATGCCCCCTTGATAAGCAGATTGGCAAGACACCAATACTCCGCGATGGGTTCCTGTGTAGGAGTCGAGGTAACATAATCCCGACTTAGGGTTGAACTTGATATAAACTGAACCCTCAACTGGCTCAAGGTCAAGATTGGGTTCATAGCCCAAAGCCCCTGCATAGCTTTTTAGAGCTGATAATCCTTGAGCTATGGTATCGGCGCAAATTCCCAAAATTTGGTAATCCGAGTGCTCGGCTAACACCAGTATCGCTTGACGAATTTGGGCTTTTTCCGCTTCTGAGTTCACAGTTTTGCCTTCAATGCAGTTGAACGGCGTTAGAAGTTGTTGTGCTTCTTGAACGGTAAGATGAGTCGAGTTTTGGGTAGACATGAATTCTGAATGAAAGGAAAGCGATACGCTGGTTGACCTAATCCTTCATTATCAGGCGTGTGGAGTAACAAAGCATTTTAGACCAGATGCGATCGCATTTTTCCTATCTCCTCATATCCTTGTCATATGAGGCTGGAGCGCTTACCCTGGAAAAAACCAATTCCGGAGGGTGAGCGATGGCAGATCAGAACCAAAAACCGCTCAAAGCCGGGGAGGAACTGGAAAAGCATCCCCTATTTCCGAGTGGAGAGTGGGAAGGCTTTTACACCCATGCATTCGGCCCCCATGCCCGCCGCCACAGGATGTCGTTTGCCCTGACGTTTAAAAACAAAACGGTCAGCGGTAGTGGCATTGATGACATAAATTGCTTCATCTGGCGCGGACATTACGATTTAGAGCAACTGCGCTGTTGGATGCACAAGCGGTATCCTACCCACACCGTCTTCTATGATGGCTATGTTGACGAAAAGGGTATTTGGGGTAGCTGGGAAATTCCACCCCACTATCGGGGCGGTTTCCATATTTGGCCGAAAGGATTGTCTGGCAATCTCGCCGTTGAGGACAAACAAACAGTTCCAGAAACATTTAAGCTTCCGGAACTGCTCAAGTAAGCTGCTTATGGGACAGGCTTTCAGATATCCCCCCCTACTCCTTTCGCCCTCTAAGAATACCTATGAGAAAGGTGGGGGAGCTGGGGGAGCTGGGGGAGAGGAAGAATAGGTAATCTTCTACCGGGAAGGGAGTAAGAAAAATTTCTCCACTGTGGGATGGGCGTCTCCCCCGTCCTACAAAGGGCGAGTAGGAGTTCGATTTGAGGAAAAATCATAACCGAACTTGTGACAAATCTCTACGAGGATTGTAAGTACGGTTAGCGCGGATTTTTTCGTAGTACTCCCGCTCAATAGGGGAGAGGTCTTTTGGCGTTGCAATTGCAATCCGCACGAGTTGGTCGCTGCGTCCACCTTTAGGATAGGGCCAGCCTTTACCCCGCAGCCGCAAGGATTGACCGGAACGGATACCAGCAGGCACATTTACCGTTACGGTGCCATCTGGCGTTGGTACCTCAATGGAGGTTCCCAAAACGGCTTCATCTGGCGTCACTGATACTTCGCAAACCAGATTGTCTCCATCAAACTGGAAGAATGAGTGAGGTTTGAGTTCTACATTCAGGTACAAGTCGCCCCGTTGTTGGTTGTAAGGGTTTGGCTGCCCCTTGCCTCTAACCCGAATCCGGCTTCCGGATTTGGCACCAGGGGGAATCCGAACATCAATGATTTCATTACCCAAGTTCAGACGTTTCTGAACGCCCTGAAAGGCTTCAGACCAAGTGAGCGTAATCGTTGCTTCACGGTCTGCACTAGCTGTACCAGCACCATTCTCATAACCTG
>JBFLZA010000014.1:0-30927 GCA_040756535.1 Cyanobacteriota bacterium | reverse complement strand
GGGTTCTAAAGATTACCTTCAAGCTCAGATGATACTGGTGAAAGCGTATCATCGCCTGGGTGATACGGAAAAAGCGCTCGCGACGGCTAAAGAGTTGGCCGCTCAGGAAAATCCGCAAATCAGCAGTTGGGGAATCAATGCCTTGAGTTCCCTCATGGGCAAAGACACGCCTCAATCGTCTCCCTCCACAACTCCGGAACCCTCTCCATTTAGCGCTATTGAGAAAGAGAAAGCGAGTCGTGCCACTAAAACAGGTGTCAAGCTAGCCATGGCGAGTGTTGCGGGAAATCTCGCTCTGGCTTCTGGCGTTACCCTCTCCTTGCTATTTGGCATGGTGTTGGTATTGTCGTTAGCGATCGTGTTCATTTTGGAGAGCAACGACCCCATCACAGGAGTTGCGATCGCCTTAGCGATTACTGTGATTTTTAATATCGCGGCCTTTTTCTTGTCTCCCTTGCTCATGGACTTGACTCAGAATTGGCTCTACCATACGCGCTGGGTCACTCTAGCCGAAGTTGAAGACCACAGTCCTGAGGCAGCTAGAGTCATTCAGCGTGTCTGCCAAGAGAAAAAACTCAAGATACCCCGCGTGGGAATCATTGACGACCAAAACCCCACCGCCTTTACCTATGGTTCTTTACCCAACACTGCCCGTTTGGTAGTAAGTCAGGGACTGTTTACCTACTTGGATGACGATGAAATTGCCGCCGTCTATGCCCATGAACTAGGCCATATCGTTCACTGGGACTTCGCGGTAATGACTTTAGCCTCCACTCTGGTGCAAATCACCTACTTGATTTACAACTTTGCTAGACGATTGAGTCGTCGTGGCAACGATAAGCTTAAAAATGTAGCCGGCACGGCTGCCCTTGTTGCCTATGTGTTTTACCTTGTTGGGACTTACTTGCTGTTGTACTTGTCCCGGACAAGGGAGTACTTTGCCGACCACTTTGCGGCCCAAACCACAGGCAATCCAAACGGTCTTTCCCGCGCTTTGGTGAAGATTGCTTACGGCATTGTGGAAGAGGGCAAACGGTCGTCAGAACCCAGCCGCTTAATTGAAGGGACTCGTGCTTTAGGCATCTACGACCACAAGGCAGCCGCTAGTACGGGCACTGCCTATCGCATTGCCGCACAACCCCGACAACTGGGTAGAGTCTTTTTGTGGGATTTGTTCAACCCTTGGGGTTGGTGGATGGAGTTAAATTCCACACACCCCTTAACTGGGAAACGGATTCGCGCCCTAAGTACCTATGCCGAACAGTTGGGTCTACCCATAGAGTTTGACATGGGTCGTATTGTGGGAGAAGGCAAAAATCTGAGCAAGAAAAAGCTTTATGGCAACTTTGCTGCCGACCTGTTGATTTACTGCGCGATACCTATCGGGTTATTTGCAGGTTTAGTCGCTGGAATTGCGGTTGCCCAAACTATACCAATGGCACTCATCGCCTTCCCCCTGCTTGGCTTTGGTTTGGGAACATTAATCCGAACTTTCGTGATGTTCCCCAGCTTCAAGCAAGCACCGGAAACTGACGTACTCAAGCTCATGTCTGACCCCTATGCCAGTCCGTTGCGGGGTAAACCCGTGAAGCTAGAGGGTGAGTTAATTGGTCGCGGCGATGCAGGTTATGAATTTGGGTCTGACATCCAATTCCAAGACCGCACGGGCATGATTTACTTACATTATGCTTCTCGCTTTGGGCCAATTGGAAATTTCCTGTTTGGAATGAACCGGGTAAAAAATTTGCTAGGGGCGAAGGTTGGCGTCACGGGTTGGTTCCGGCGTGGTGTCGCCCCTTGGGTAGATTTGACTCAGTTTACTACTGCAAGTGGAACGACTGTTAAGAGTTTCCCTCGACTCTGGTCGTTTGTCTTGGGAGGTGCAGCACTTCTGTTAGGTTTGTTGTTACTGGTTGTATGGGTCTACCCTCATTGACCTATTAGTCCACCTGTTTTTCTAGCTCACTTTTCACGGGAAGTTCTGAACCCTCAACAGGTAAAAGGTTTAGGGGGAAGGGGAAAAGGAGCGATTTTGAACCCTTTAACCCAATCCCATTCCCCTTTTTCCCCAGCAGTCGATAAAGATGCCGTGAAAAGTCAGGTTTTTCTACAGGGGGGCGCTCACCTATCGCCCCCGACTTTTAAGAGCTTAAAAGCGTTTTCTTAATGATTTAGCAATAGGGTAGAATAAAGTTCAATTATAAATTTTTTATTAAATCCAAAAGAACATTTTTTTTTAATTTTTCCTCCTGATGTATCAATCATCAAGGTGTCCTTGGAATGAGGATTCTCCTAGTAGAAGATGATCTGTGTCTTGCTGAAGCTTTAGCCGAAGCACTCTGTGATCAACGTTATGCCGTCGATCTGGTTAGAGATGGAGAAACGGCTTGGGAGCAAGTCAAAACCCTAGAGTACGACTTAATTTTGCTGGATGTCATGCTGCCCAAGCTGGATGGCATTCATTTATGCCAGCGATTGCGTTCCTACGGGTATTCCGTACCCGTTTTAATGGTAACGGCCCGCGATACAAGTACCGACAAAGTCATCGGTTTAGATGCTGGTGCTGATGACTACATGGTCAAACCCGTTGATTTACCAGAATTGTTAGCGCGGATTCGTGCCTTACTGCGGCGGGGGAGTACTTCATCATCTCCCGTTTTGGAGTGGGGCAAGTTACAACTCGATCCCGCAACCTACGAAGTTAGTTACGATAGCCAAACTCTCCGTTTAACCCCAAAGGAATACAATATCTTAGAACTACTCCTACGCAACGGGCGTCGAATCCTTAGCCGTAGTGTGATCATCGAACACATTTGGTCACTTGATAATCCTCCAGAAGAAGATACAGTTAAAGCTCATATTAAGAGCTTGCGTCAAAAACTCAGAGCAGTAAATGCTCCCGATGATTTGGTGGAAACGGTTCATGGCATTGGTTATCGCCTCAAACCCCTGGAAGAGAAAGTTTGAACGAACCTTTCATCTACAATCTATAATTTTTCAGAATTTTTTCTCATTCTCGATTTTTTCCCGATTCCTTCCCCAATTTTTTCACATCTCATCTGTATAGTTAGAATCGTTAACAAATCTCATGGGTAGGGTTTTTGGGTTGAGAGAGTGAGCGATCAGGTTGATCCTCTAAAAGAGTGATATATATTACTGAACGTTCATCCCCATGACTGCTACTTTGAATACATCTTTTAAATCTGAGGGTTTCAAGTGCGATGAATACATGTCCTTGTTGCTCTGAGCAATTGCTCCGTCACGTTCGTCACGACAGCATCTACTGGTTTTGTCCTCGATGTAAGCAAGAGATGCCCGTGCTTGAACTGATCAATGCTAAGCTTAGCCACAAAATTCCGAGAATAAACCTCAGAAGAAATCTCTTGTCTGATCAGCTTTCGGTAACTGCTAAATAATAATCTAGTTGTACCACAGACAATCTTTCTTATAACCTTATAAAGGCTGTACCCTAAAGGTTACAGCCTTCTCAAGATTTATAACCTTAAAAATTTTGTCTCTAATCCGTGATGAAGATTGCATAATTGTTGAGTTGAGGGGAAAGACATGAATGATAGAAAAAAGCATTAATAATTCTGGCTATTGATGATGATGACCTATTTCTAGAACTCATTTTAGAATGGCTTGATTTACATGGATTTCAGGGCATTGGAGTTCAAGAAGGTCATTTGGGCTTACAAGTAGCTAGAGAACAGATACCCGATTTGATTATTTGCGATATTTGTATGCCTGAACTAGACGGTTATCAGGTTTTAAGGAAATTGCGAGAAGATCAAGTTACCTCAAGAATTCCTTTCATTTTTCTCTCCGGTGAACCGATAGAGAAGAATTATCGGCGTGCAATCAAGTTGGGCGCGAATGATTATGTCCCCAAATATGGCATGACAGGGCAGTTGCTTAAGGCAATCCAGGCTCAACTTAAACCCCTTGAGTTAGCTCCCCTATAGAGGGAAAATAAAAGTTTAGAGTTTTTCACTTCCTGCTGGACTTATTTTTGATGCGATCGCCAGATGGGGTAAATACCCTGGCTTCTTGTCAATGCGTAAGCCCTTTCTTGTGGCAAGCTCCAGCCCAAAAGAGCAACTCAGCTCATTCACCTCACTTCAGATACACCCTCTGGCTCAGATTAATGAGTAAACTGAAGATAGCTCCACCAACAGTGGACAATCTGCAAGAGCGGCACAAACGTTCTTGATTTTTCAGTCATACTGGCTGAAACTCAACAAGGATGAGTACTGCTAAAACTGACTCAATCGTGTTTACAAAAAGACGAGGCCAGGGTGATATTAACTCATTTGGTTTAAACCGTTCCGACAAGGGAACCATCATTGCCAAAGGGGTAGAGATGGTGTACCACTCTGGTCAACGGCGCTTTCAAGCTCTGCAAGGAATTAACTGGGAAATCAAAAGCGGTGATATTCAAATCTTGATGGGCCCCTCTGGATCAGGGAAAACGACCCTGCTCTCCATTTTTGCAGGGTTACTGACGCCCACAACTGGCCAGGTGTACTTGCTGGGAGAAGAAATTACAAGAATGTCTCGCCCTAAGCTAGCACGCTTTAGACGGCGCAACATTGGCTTTATTTTTCAGAACTTTAATCTGTTTCCAGCGCTGACAGCCGCTGAGAATGTTGAAGTCGTCCTTAATATCAAAGGTGTCCGGGGAAGACAAGCTCGCTACCAAGCGCAAACTTTACTAGAACATGTGGGTTTGGGGCTGCAAGCGAATCAAAAACCGGCTGATTTGTCGGGAGGACAGAAACAGCGAGTGGCGATCGCACGCGCCTTAGCGGGTAACCCACAGATTATCATGGCTGATGAACCAACAGCATCCTTAGACTCCCATAGCGGACATACTGTCATTGAACTCCTGCGTCGGCTGGCTAAAGAAGGAGGATGTACAGTGCTGATGGTGACACACGATCCTCGAATTATCGATGTCGCTGATCGCGTCGCTTACCTGGAAGATGGAGTTTTAAGGAATGGAAAATAAGCGATCGCTTTCTTTAGTTGGCATAATCTAGAAAGGCTTTTCGATAGTCTGATCTGCCTTGTGCTAAAACCTGGACAACAACCACCTCATAATCAAACAGTTAGCACTGAGTTGAGCTGTTAATTGTTATCCAGGATTTTAGATTGATTAGGTTATATCTTCTTACTATTACTAGTTAAAGAATCATGTTGAGGGAGATTACGGCTTACCCAATCTGCATTTTCTCGCAGTACATGATAGATACTACCGCGAATCAGATTTTCTAGGCGGATTCGAGCTTCTAAGGGAAAACTTGTAGGCTGAATCGGTCTAGATAATTCTTTTTTATTGTTAAAGGCTGTATAGCTATTGGGAAGATGATTCAGAACGTGAGCGATGAGCTTTTGACGCAACTCAGGCATTGAAAAGGCTAATTGATAAGGATATTGAGGATAATCCGCCAAAATGGATTCAATTTCTGTAATTACAATGGGTACTATTCGGTTCTGATTAGACATTTTTAAACTTGAGATACTTGTTGAAAAAATTATTATTAAATCACCCAATTATTTCAAAATAAGATCTATTTTTTCATGTAATTAAGTGAAATCTTAATTGCAGATTGAGCCTATTTATTTAAGACTTATGGTGATAAAAGACTTAAAAAAATAGTCTGCTACATAGTTTAGGATAGCATAATTTTCTTCTTTAAAAGGTCTAGAATCTTACTTTTTTGATTAAAAATAACACCGCTTAAGAAAATAAATCTACATCTTTTAACCCGATCAAATCACTCAATTAGTTGGACTTATCATCTAAAAGTCCTTTTTCTAGGAAATAATGAATTCATAAAATTAATTTTTGATAACAATGTTTCTCATATTTAATACCAATCTGGTTAAGTAGGTGAGATGGAAAATGTCTCTGGCATACTGCAATTGCGTTGTGCCTACATCAGGAGTCTACTGGCGGTTTCAGTTTTTGCAGAGGACTGAATCAACGTTGGGTTCGCTTGATTATCATTCTCAAAGTGAGTTCGGGACTTATAAAAATGAAATCCCACTTCTACGGACTCTATTGTCAAGCTCCAACTGGGTGATTGGTACACTATTTAAGCGCAAGTCCCTTACTGGCGATCGCATCCAGATTTTGCAGTCTCTTCATTAAGACAAATTATCTTTTGTCTCCTCTCACTAATTGGTCAGCTTTCAAATTTAATTTAACGAGCTTAGTCATTTTTTATTTCTATTTTATTAAATTAAATATATATTTTTTCCAACTAAATCAACCAACAAAAGTTATATTTTTCGGGGTAAATAGTCGAACTTTACATCTCTATTCTGAGCCAATAGATATCTTAAATTTCGTTGTGGAATGGTTATTCTTTTTGCCGATGTGTTGTGTTTGCCCGACAGGGATCGCCAGCCATCGAGAGATACAGCAGGCCTAAGCTGGCTGTTTTGCTTCACTGCCAAGACATTAACGATGTTGATCATCAGTTTTTTTTATAGTCGTTTTGGCTCATTCCCCATTACTCATTACCTATTTAATGATGAATATTCAAGCAAACAAAAAATATGATATAACTCCTATTTAGATATTTTTTGGGATCACCCCTTGGGCTGATCTATTGATTTCAGTTCTCTGTATACTGGATTACGGTTTACTATCGAGTGGATTTATAGTAATATTTCAAGACTTATGCAATTTTTCGGACTTGTTTGGGTAACATCCTGGGTTAGCTACCTGCTAGCATCCAGTCAAGGTTTATTTAAAGTTCCTGATTACCTTGTCGGTGCTTTCCCTACAAAGTTTTTGTCAGTTGTTAACAGTCCAATTGAAATACCAACTCCTCTTTTTCCCACATCCCTTTACAGTGAAATTTGGTCTTCTAGTTCCTCTGTTGCAACGTTTCCTAATTCAGCCTTTCAGCTAAGTACAGGTAGTTTTCAATTTCGATCCCAGCCTACCCAAACCTTTGTCCATCCTCCAGTTGGCGGTGATTGGTCAGAAAACAAATTCTGCCGTCCCGCTTCAGAGCAAAAAGACGACGTTTTGCCAGTGACAACCTCCTCATCCCTCTTTGCTCCCGAACGGGTAACATTTCACCATGAAGCATCAAAAGACAGCTTTCCTCAGCAGCTTTTGCGGATGATGCAGAATTTGCTGCCTTGGAGTCAGCGCAGTGACTCGAACAAAAACTTGGCTTCATCTGTGAGGGTGGTTAGTACTCATTTATCCGATTTAGAGGGAGACAAGCAGCAAGGTGAGGGAAAGCGTGTAAAGCGGGGCTTGTGGCGGTATTCGCAATTAATCGCTAGTCGTGCTTTTGCAGCTCCTCTAACTAAAGAGCCAGAGCGCTTTCAAGTCTGGCTAAAGGAGCGTTTAATCGCCCAATTTCCCAAAGCCGAGCAAGCTAATGCGATCGCGCAACGTTTGAAGCAAGTCTTGTCTGACTCATCAGCTTCCGATTTAAATGCTTCACCTATTCAGCCTGGACTTGTGGAGGGACAACCCGCGATACAGGTAGGCGATCGCTTGTTGTTTAAGATTGACAACGATTTGGCCGCAGATTTAGACCGAAATCCAGAACTGCTGGCAATTGAATGGGTAAACAATCTCCGCATGGCTTTGGGAAAAGTGCCTTTGCAACTAACTCAAGCACAGCAGCAACTGTACAATTTGTTAGAAACGCCCAGGACGTTTGATGGGCAGGCGTCTTGGTACGGCCCCCAGTTTCATGGACGCCTCACGGCTACTGGAGAAATATACAATCAGCATGAACTGACAGCGGCCCATCCCTCCTTACCGTTTAATACCTATCTGAAAGTAAAAAATCTGAACAATGGTGCGTCTGTTATTGTTCGGATTAATGACCGTGGCCCCTATATCCCTGACAGAAGCCTTGATTTATCGCGAGAGGCGGCTCGTTGTATTGATAGTGAAAAGGTGGGGGTGATTCCTTTTGAAGCAACCATTATGCAACCGCTCTCAGCTAAATCCGAGCAGTACTTGGTCAGGAATTAGTACGGCAAGAGGATAGGGGAGTGAAACTTGCTGTTTGCTCCCAAGTTAGAGGTGTAGGGTATGCGATCGCCTATAGTAGCCCAATAATCAACTTAATCCGGTTCTGACTTTTGTTAGGAAGACTCATATTTAGCGATCGCCTTTTGGTTTTACTGCTTTTAACCAACCAAATACTTGTGCAACTGTCAGTTCTAGTTCTAGAAATTCTGGTACGGGTAGTTTATCATCACCTGTCATTTCAATCGGTTGTTGCCCTGGAAGGAATACAATAATTAACCGCTCATTGGGGTCAATAAACCATCCTAACTGAGTGCCGTGTTTTAGACAGTGCAGGATATTGCTGATTACCTTGGTTGCATTCTGATCCGGGGAGAGAATTTCAATTGTCCAATCTGGATGAAGGGCGAATACATTCTCGATTTCACCATCCGCGTCAAAAGGAATTCGTTCCCATCGGAATAGGGTTACATCTGGCACAATTGAGCGTCCCCCAAAGGTGCAGCGCAGTTCTGGGAAAGCTAGCGCAATCTGTTGTTCCTCGGCTACTTGGTTAACAGCATTGCAGAGTTTAAGCTGTAGCCGGGAGTGTTTGCCTTGTGGCATTGGTTTCTGGTAGATGCGACCATTGATAAATTCGCTGGCAGGCTTGGTTTCTGGCAGTTTGAGGAATTCTTCTAGGGTAATTTTTTGCTCAAGTGTCGTTGTCATAGTCAACGGCTTGCCTGCCTGTCGATCGTGTTCGTCAAACTTTGTCTCTCAAATGCCTTGTCTTTTGCCCAATCTTAGCATCTGAGTGGAATTGCCCTCATAGATTTTTGGGTTTGGCGTTACGATGGAAAAGTTAAACGTTGCATTTGAAGCCAACAGTCATGCTACCGCTTAAGAAAAAAATTGTGACTGATGAAGCAATGCGTCCTGTTGCGGTTTTGATTGATTATCAAGACTGGCAGAAAATTGAGCAAATATTAGAGGCTTATCAATTACAACAAAACGAGGAGTTTAATTTAAACAAGTATTCAGGTGTAATCAAACTAACTCAAGACCCTTTGGAGTATCAGCAGCAAATTAGGGATGAGTGGCGTTGACACAACCTTTAATTTTATTAGATACGAATGTAGCCTTGTATTTCTTGGGGGGTAGGTTAGCTAACTCATTACCGTCAGGACAGTATTTTGTTTCAGTGATTACTGAGATAGAATTGCTATCTTATCCCAGTCTCAGTCTTGATGAAGAGACACAGATTCGTGATTTCTTAAGTAAGATTACAGTAGTTGGTATCGAGAGTAATATTAAGGAATTAGCGATCGCATTGCGAAAACAATATAGGCTCAGGCTTCCTGATGCAATAATTGCAGCAACGGCACAATCTATCAATGCAACGTTGTTCACCAATGATGTCAGAATGGCTAATTTGGCAGGAATTAATGCTCAGTCAGTGCAAATTTTGTAATTGAGGGCGATCGCGCTTTCTCTTCTCTATGCGATCGCATCCTTTACTTTGCCTTGAAACCCACTACGTGCGATCGCGCTGCCCAGAAAAGAGCGATCGCCCCTCACACCTCCTATTAGTTCCAGACATTTTGCAAGTTGAGGACAAAACCCGGTAGAATATCTTCTCCAGATAATTGTGTAGGAGATTCCAGGATTTCTACAGGTTGTCCGAGGCGATAAATTTCAACTCGCCATGTTTTTCGGTTAATTAGCCAGCCTAGTTTAACTCCGCTATCCATGTATTCTTGCATTTTCTCTTGAGTCTTTTTTAGGCTATCGGTGGGTGACATTAGCTCTAAAACAAAGTCAGGAGCAATGGGCGGAATTTTTTATTTTTCTTCAGGGGTAAGTGCATCCCATCGTTCTTGTTTTATCCAGGAAACGTCAGGAGAGCGATCGCCGCCATTGGGTAAGCTAAAACAAGTGGATGAATCGAAGCAAACCCCCAGCTTAGTTTGTCGGTTCCAAATGGCAAAATCAGCCGCTATTTCAAAATTATAGTTTCCTGTTTCTCCTCCTGTGGGAGAGATAATAATTAATTCTCTGTTGACGTTGCGTTCAAATTTAACATCAGGGCTTGCCCGACAAAGTTGGTAAAATTGATCGTCGGTTAGTTGGATGATGGGATTGAAGTTTACAGTAACAGCATTCATAGGATTTTGGATTATAAGTTTAAATTGATATTTTATCCCAATCAGCTAATTCTGAAATGCGTTAGCGAAGCCGTGAGGCTTATCGCGCTCTTGCTTTGGATGGAAAGGCTGCTACTTGCGATCGCATCCCACACCTCCACACCCTTACCATCAGCGATCGCTCCTTTACTTTGCCTGGGAATTTCCCTACTTGCGATCGCGCTTTTTCTCTCCAAACTGTCCACTTAAAATATCGTTCTTACGAGCGTTGTAGTAGCACATGGCTGCTTCAACTGCTGCCTGAGTTCGATCGCTAAAAATATTGTTTAACAGACCAGGATCGAAGCCCTCTTTTTTTAACCGTTTTTTCAACTCTATCACACTTAATTTACCTGTAGAAGAGACAGCAACCTCATCGAATATTCTATGCTGTGTCATCTGACCAGCAATACCATCAGGCACTATATCGTTATCTCTCTGGAACCTAATAACAGAGTCTTGAGTCAGGGAACCAAAATAGCCAGTTATAGGACCATTGTGGTACCCCAATTCCCTCAAACGCTCCTGGAGTGCTGCCACTTCTGTCCCCCTATCACCTAGCTGAAGACGTACAAGTCTTGTATTTATGATTGCTAAAGTTTGACAGGCGTTTACAATTTTTTCACTGACTGTTTCTAGTTGTGTATGTGCATTTTTGAGTGCTGAAGTTTTCGGTTCTACTTTTTTTAGTGCTGTATTCATAAAAACTACTGTTTCGCTTACGCTTGCAATTGCTCTGCGTGCATTTGTGATTTTTTCCTCTGCGTTTTTTTTAGCTTCTGTTGCTTCTCTGACTTGCCGATCTAGAGTTGTCAATTTCTCCTGTGCGATTCGATTGGCTTTGGTAAGCCTTTGCTGCTCTAAAACTGCCCAAGCTAGTAATGTAACTGCTGTAACTGAGAAGACGATCAATCCAGCTATCCCTCTGCGAATTGTTCGCTTTGCTTTCTGTTGCGCCTCAGCTAATATCTGCTTCGCCTGTTTTTCGGCTTCTAAAGCAATTTGAATTTCTTGCTTATCCAAGTCCTGACTAGCCGCTAAAAACTGATAGTCCCGATCGCTTAAACTCTTATTCGCTGCCCATGCCTGAGCATCTCGCAATGCCTGCCCACGTAATAGCCAGGATTCCTCTTGACAAGAAGAAGCTAACCACGCAGCGATCACCTCTCCATAGGGTCGTAAATCGGCTAATGCTTTATCAACCCAACTGCGGTTAAAAACAGAAGCATAAATGCGGTTGTAAACTTTTAACTTACCCTGCTGCTCGACCACCAACCCCGATAGCTGCAATTCCATTTGTGCAAAACTGTTATCACCTGCAATTTCTCCCTGTTGCAATATTTGCTGATACAGCCCCAGTCGCCGTCCTGCACGCTGCTCGTTTCTTAAAATACGATCGCGTATCGTCCTCAAATGCTCCGGTTCATCCTGAGATTCCCAGTTCTCGATAATACGCGACTTTACCAACTGCTCAATCCACTCTTGCTCCCCCCTTACCAAGGGGGGTTGGGGAGGTTCTTCCCCAGAACTCAACACCAGCTTACAAAGCTTTTGCGTCAGAAACGGTTGTCCCCCCGTCCACGCTAAAATTTCCCTAAGCACCGCTTGCTCATTCTCTACCTTCTGCGCTAAACCCTGAGCCAACGGTTGAGCTTCATGCAGTGTAAAACCCGTTAGCTGAATTGCTCGACCAATATTAAACGGTGTCCGGTTCTTGTCAGCAATCAAATCCGAAGGAGTCGCCACCCCCAACAACGTAAACGTCAAGCGATTGTATTCTGGATAATCAGCGCGTTGGTTGTAGCAAGCGCGAATCAAGGCAAAAAAATCATCGATCGCAAAATTGAGACTCAGAACGCTATCAATTTCATCGATAAAAATGATAATCCCCGCCTTATCCGCCAACGCTTGCGCCACTTCCCCAAACAGCAACGCTTCGATAAACTCACTCATGCGCTGGACTGGAGAAAGATGATCCCGTTCTCTCCACCAACTCCGCAAATTGAATTGCTTCGCTATCTCCAACCCACTGACTACACTGCGGACAATCCCTGCATACCACTGCTCCGCTGTCAACTGTTGGCTGCCAATCCGCGTTAAGTCAATCGCCACACAAGCAAATCCTGCTGCTTGCAATCGTTGCATCGTTTGCACCCGCAAGCTAGACTTGCCCATCTGCCGCGAGTTCAACACATAACAAAACTCTCCCGCCTGCAACGCCTCAACCAAATCTTGGTCAGCCTGTCGCACCACATAACTAGGGGCATTTTCGGGTAAACTTCCCCCGACTTGATACTCGTAGGTTTGGTTCTGATGTGCGTTCATGCGATGGCTAACTGTCGGGCGATTCTTTTACAAAGAGGCGGCGCGATCGCGGAAATACTGGTAGTACAAATTAAAACGCAGTCTTACATAATTGTTTTCTAAACATACCAACCCCATACTATTTAATTTAAACGCTTGGATTGGCTCTAGCTGAACTAGATTGGTTGTCGCAACAATTTGTTTAATTGCAACAGCTAACTCTGGATGCTGTTTCAGATTCCACCAGTGTCGTCGCAAATGGTCGCCAAACAGTCCAGCATCTGTAGGAGCGATTTTGAGTAACTCTTCCAGCGTCGTATCCTTCCGAGCCATGCGATACAACACCACTCTCACCAGATAGGGATGTCCTCCTACCATTGCCATCAATTGCTCGACTTGAGTTGCATTTAAACTCAACCCATGACGTTGTGCTAATTCCTCGATTTGGTCAGCATCAAACTCCGGCAACTCAATCGGTAACCCCACGTTGAAAGGAGATTGATTGATATTCATTGGAATATAAACTTCCGTAGAATGCACGACAACCAGCCGCAGTTTTTTCCAAATCTCTCTATTCTTTGCCTCTTCATGCCAAGCCCGAAGCAGGCCAAAAAAATCATTGGCAATTTCGGGATATTGAAACACTAAATCGACTTCATCCAAACCCAACGCCAAGGGTTTATCAATTTCTGCCAGCAAATATTCCTCAAAATAAGCCGTGCAGTTATCTTTGCTACCAAAAATCTCATCCCAGTAATCCCCTAACTTATTGGGTAGCCTCAGCCTGCGTCCAACACTGGCACAAAACCAGCGCAAAAACTGATCCAAATCCGCAAACACCTTCCCATCTGCTAGCTGAAAGCTTAACGGCACTTTTAGACAACCTTGCTGTTCTGCTTGATACAAAATCCGTGCCATCAATGAGGTTTTACCCATCTGCCTGGGGGCTTTAATTCGGATTAAGGCTCCTGGTTTTGCGATCGCCTCATAACAGCAAGACTCAATGGGAGGACGTTCCAGATAAAATGCCGAAGCCAAATCCACCTGACCTTCTGGCAATTCAGGTTCTGCCACGGGTAGAGGGGGCTGGTCGAGTCTTTCCACCGGAGGCGTTGGAGGCGTTTGAGAATCGGCTAACGGGGGGGCTTCACCCGACGATAACAAACTGAGAATTTCCTGCAAAATTACCGGAGTATCAGCAGGTGACTTCCACTGCCGTTGCTGAATTCGTTGCAAATAGCCCCGCAAATCGTAATTTAAAGGGGAATCGATGGGAAAATTGACGCGGATGGGGAGAAGGATGGGTTTGTGTTGCGATCGCAAATCCCGCAACTGCCTTGCCCGCCGTACCTCCTCCGTCACCATCTCACTGGTTGCCGATTTCTCAGATAACAGCAGCAAAAAGTAATCGCATCGCTCTAATTCTCGGTCAATGCGATCGGACCAGTTCTCACCCAGTCGAATACTCTCCCCCGCCATAAACGCTTCGTGTCCAGCCGCTTTCAAGCCTTCATAAAACTGCTGGGCCAGCGTCAAATCCGGGTCTTGAGTGCGATAGCTGATAAAAACTCTAGCGGTTGTACTAGCTGGTTTCACAATTGACCACTGTTGTTGTGGTGTTTCTAAGGAAAAAGCTTGCTCACCCAATTCCGACCATGCTGCACAGAGTACTTTCGTGGGAATCATAAACGCAGCTTTAGCATCAGGTCGGTTGATTTCCGCCGCTACCGCCATTCCTGCGACACCTTGTAGCGTTTCATCCCATATCGGCGCACCACTGAAACCAGGCTCTAATCTATACCCCGTTTCTTTCACACCCTCCAGTTGCACCCAACCATTAGCCAATCCAGCGCGTAACTCGCCATCAGCCCAAACTCCGTTAGATTGACCGGCTGGAAACCCCAAAACTTTGAAAGGGTGTCTCCATAAGTCATCTGATGTAATTAATCGTGCAGGTTGAGCCGCCTCTGGGGGAGAACTCTCTAACTCCAATCCGGCAATATCTTCGGCAAACTCATCCGGATTCACAGGTCGCCAGAAAACTACCCTAGCCTTAAATAACTGTTTCGCTGCCAATATGGGGAAGTCCAACCTGATTTCTGCATCAGGCATCTCGGCAGTTTTTCTGGGCAGTCCCAATGCATCAGCTACCACATGAGCGCAGGTAAGGATGCGCTTTGGGGAGACTAAAAAACCAGCACCAACAACTTTACCGCTATTTGAGTAAATTCTGATGACCGATGACTCAAGGGTTACCACCATTGTGTGATTCCCGGTTCCACTTCAGGGTAATTTCATAGTTGACCTCGCCATTTCCGGAAGCAATCACCGCCCCAAGTTCAGCACTCATTTTTACGCCAAACTTGACCTCTACTTCATCCGCAGGCTGATTCAGACTACGCACCTTGGTCATAATCGCATTAGCTAAGGGCTTAACCGTATCCAGGGCAGACTCAAACGTCTTTTGAGCCTGTTGCGTCACCTCATCACGTAAACCAATGCGAGGGTCTGTTACAGATGGCTCATCTACTTCCACTAAAATAGAGCCGCCGCTTTCAAGAGGAAATTCAACAATGCGTTTCACGCTAACCTTTTAGTTAAAATTCTGATCCAAATCTAACACCAGTTGCCGAAGGGCAAACGTTCTGCGGTTTGTCTCAGTCGAAACCGGAATCTTATTTTTACCTGTTTATCCAATCTTCACCACCAGGCAACTGAATTAAAATCTTCGCTACCTCTGCGGGTAACTCCTTAGCTGAATGGGAATAGGTCAGCGCCAATAATTTCAGAGCTGTTTGAATAACCTGAGTTCTATCTACTAGTTCTGACAATTGAAATTGACTATAAGCACCATTGAGGACTTCCTCACTTGCATCCGCGATTGCACCTTCAATGATTTCTTCTTCTAGCAAATTCTCCCATTCATCGAGATTGATGTAATAGGATGTTTTATTGTCTTTGATATTGAGCTTTTTAATTTCTCGAATTGAATTGCGAATAGAACTTGCCCAAGAACCCGTTAATCGCTGCTCAATTTGATTTTTAATTAAGTGAATTAGCAGAATGTTTAAATAAGATTGGATATTACGCAGAATTGCCTGTTTACTCATTCCTTCTAGCTCATCCACAATTGCCAAGGCATCTGCATAACGTCCTTCAAGGATGCTATTTCTTAAATCTATTAATTCTTGAGTCATAATTTTTACGCCTCACTTTAAGAGTGCTTCGGCTCATAGCACTCAGCAAATAGTTGGGTGAGCCTAGTTCATATTATTATCGTTTTGTCAATAGTTATAAGGAGTTGCTGTAGGGTACATCCCAATACAGGCAAATACATCTTCTTGTGGGATAGGTCGGAAAGCCTGTCACGCTAAGGGCGGGCAGGATGCCCACCCCACAAAAATACTATTTCTGCTTGCATTCGGATGCATTCGTTCCTGGGTTTCTATGTCCCTAGGCAGCGAATTGCCTCTAGTAAGCCTCTGGCTTTGTTGAGGGTTTCCTCGTATTCTTTCTCTGGGTCGGAGTCGGCAACTAAACCAGCACCGGCTTGTACGGATACGATATGCTTCCCAGAGTCAGTGGGACGAACAACCATAGTACGAATTGCGATCGCACTATTCAACTGACCTTCAAAATCGTACCAACCATAGACTCCAGAGTATGGGCCTCGACGCTCTTTCTCTAGTTCGTGAATGATTTCCATCGCCCGAATCTTGGGGGCCCCACTTACAGTACCGGCGGGAAAGCAAGCTTTGAGTAAATCCCAGGCCGTTTTACTGGGGTCGAGTTCTCCCACAACATTACTAACGATGTGCATGACGTGAGAGTAGCGCTCAATTACCATCAATTCATCAACCTTCACCGTCCCTTTTTTGCAGACACGACCCAAGTCATTGCGACCGAGGTCAACGAGCATAACGTGTTCGGCAATTTCTTTCGGGTCTTGGAGCAATTCCTGCGCCAAAGCATCATCTTCTTGAAGCGTTTGACCTCGGCGTCGAGTGCCGGCAATGGGTCGCAGGGTAGTCTTGATTCCCCCTTGTGGTGACTGAGCTGCCTTAACCATCACTTCTGGGCTAGAACCAATGATTTGCCAATCGCCAAAGTTGAAATACGCCATGTAGGGCGAAGGATTAATTAAGCGTAGGGAGCGATAAAGTGCAAATGGGTCACCACTGTACTCAGCCGAGAGGCGTTGAGAGAGGACAACCTGAAATATGTCTCCGGCGCGGATGTACTCTTTGGCTTTTTTGACATTGGCACAGAACTGCGAGGCTTCTATATTGCTCGTATAATGCAATTCCTGAGTTGCACTATTTGGGGGCGTCCATTCTAATACGGTGTCTTTGCCTGACAACGGGAGTTGCAGTTTGTGTACCAGGGAACCCACGCGATCGCACGCTTTTTCATACGCCTCTCGGACATCGACACCCTCCCGCAAATCGGCATATGCGATCGCCCAAATCTTGCGTTTCACCTGATCGAAAATAATCAGGTTATCCACCTGCATCCATAACCCATCGGGCAAATCCTTTTCCGTTGCCGGATAAACTGGAACGCGAGACTCTACCCAGCGAATCAATTCATAACCCCAAAACCCATATAAACCGCCAATCCCTGGCGGCAGTTGAGGCAACTTAACGGGATTATAGGGTTTTAAGCAATTGGCTAAAGCGAGGAAAGGGTCGCCCTCAAACACTGTCACTGAGGCATCCCGATGGGTCTGAGTGGTGCGGTTCCCTCTAGCTTCTAGCACCCATAATGGGTCACAGCCCAATAAACTATAACGGCCAACGCTCTCGCCGCCTTCCACTGATTCCAACAAGAAGCTGTAAGGCTGACCTGCACAAACTTTATACCAAGCCGACACAGGCGTTTCTAAATCCGCCACCCACTCCTGGTACACTGGCACAAAATTACCCTGTTGAGCCAGCGCTGAAAACTGCGAGAAATCGGGGAAAATCATGCTTCGACTGAGGGGTAAGGGCTAGGATCGTGTATTGAATAGCAGGGAGAGTAGGGAAGGTAGGAGAAGCTCTCAGAAAAAATTAATGCTTTCGCCCCTAGGGAACAAGAGCGGTACCACCGGACTTGATCTAGTCTACGGGCTAAGCAGAAAAAAAGGAACTAGAGGGTCGGAAGAAGAAATGAGCGATCGCAGCTGTTACCCCAATCCCTCCTTTTTTCTATTTCACGACGCCCTAGTCCCAGGCTCTAGTCTTTTAGATTAGACTTCGTAGGGTTTTTTGCCACTAAATTTGAGTGTGGCTTGTTCTGGGTTTTTACCGATGTTGCGGTTGTTTTTACCGACATACGGACGGCCCTGGTTGACTTTCTCTGGGAAGACGCCATCTGCGGGATGGATGTACTGGATTTCTCCATTGGGGAAAATCCGGTAGATCTTGTAGTTGTTGATTTTGAATTTTGCCCGCAGTTGCTGACCGCCTAAGAAAATGCAGTGTTCTTTGCGAGAGAGGTACAACAAGTTGTCGCCTTCCCGCATCACAGCAGCGCCACCCGTTGGCATTTCAAAGACTTGCTCTTTGGGGCTTGTCCAGGTAATTGCGTACTTTTCTTCCACTTTGGCTTTGGTGAGCAAGCCGCCGGTGCTACCACCAAAGAGAGGAGGTTGTCCCTTAAGGGTTTCGGTTTCTGCCATAGTTTATTTTCTCAATGTTATTAAGGGCATTTAGGGAATGCTATCACCGAGGTCACACCTGTCTTGTCACTCTGTCAAGAACTGTAACAGTTCGTTAGTTATTGGTCATTAATCATTGGTCATTAGTCATTGGTCATTGGATGCGGTATGTAGGTACATAGCCACTTAACTTTTTGTTGACAATCCTTTGTCGCTTTTCGATTGTCCCTTGAGGGTTGACGGTTGATTGTCCTGTTTGGCGGGCTGAGTATTAGTGGTTGATCGCTGTGACTCTGGAGGATAGGCGTTAATCGGAACAGTGAAGTGAAACTGACTTCCCTGATCTTTGCCAGCGGAATCTGCCCAAATTTCACCCCCCCACCCCTTGACAATTTGACGACAAATTGCTAATCCAAGACCTGTACCCCCAGCGGTGCGTCGCAAGGCACCTTCTTCCTGATAAAAGCGATCAAAAACATATTCCAGACGGTTGGGTTCAATGCCGCGACCTGTATCTGCAACGGTGACCTCTAGCATAGAGGTTTCATTGGTTTGAATTTCAATCGAGACTTGCCCTTGAGGCGTCGTAAACTTGCAGGCATTGTCGAGCAGTTTGGCTAAAGCTTCTACCAGCCACTCGCCATCTGCTCGAACTAAAGGAAGGTCATCGGGAACTTGTGTGGTGATAGTGGGACGCTCATTTTCAGAACGGCGAGCGCGGACGTTACTAACGGCAAGGTCAATGCACTCTTGCAGGGAAAGGGGTTCTGGGTGCCATTTCACGCGACCACTTTCTAGACGGGAGAGAGTGAGAAAGTCTTGAACGAGGGTTCGCATCCGTTCAGCGTCAGCTAGGGCGGTGTTGAGCATAACTTGACGCAACTCTGGGGACATATCGGGTTCGCTGGCAAGGCTTTCCAGACAAACCTGAATGGTAGAAAGTGGGGTACGCAGTTCGTGACCGGTAATCGCGACTAAGTTACTGCGGGTGCGATCGAGGGCTTCAAGTTGCTGGTTGAGGTCTTCGAGATTAGCATAGGCTTCGGCTTGAATTAAAGCAACACCAACTTGAGTTGCGATCGCTTCCACCAGTGCCAGATCATCTTCTGTCCATCGATGAGGCTTCTCTCCGCAATGGTGCAACTCCACCATTCCTAACAACTGGTCTTGATACAGCACTGGCACCATCAGCAGAGAGCGAATGGAAAATTGCTGCACCGAATTTTTTAAAGCGGCACAGGACGAATTTCGAGGATTACCTCTAGAATTTGCCGTTTTTCTTTTATCTCGTGCTTGCCTTGATTGTTTTGAACTTTTTAGACGAGGATCTTCCTGAGTGTCTTCTATGTAAACCGGTTCCCGATGCTGAACCACCTCTTGAAATAGGCAATTGTCTTGCAAAGGCCAAATTTGACCTCCTATGGCAGCCAGTTGTGTTCCATCCTTATCCCTCGTCTTTAAAAACTCATGGCTAATTGTGGTCGTAGCATCTGTTGCCTTACAGCGGTAAATCAGACACCGACAGATGCCGAGAGCTTGCCCCAACTCCTGCACAGCAACTTCCAGAATTTCATTGGGGTTAAGACTGCGGCGGATGGCAGACGAAATCGAGTTGACCAACCGCTCTTTCTGCTCCTGAGCAGAAATGGAACCATAAGCTTTGAGCAATTTGTACTGTCCTGCCTGTAAGTAAGTGACTAAGCGCTGGACAAATGGGTCAGGATTGAGAGATTCTGCTACAGGCACTTGGGTTGTACGAGGAAGTACTGAGCTTGCTAAAAACTGTGTTCTTGCCTCAGCTATTTTTGCCGCCAATTCGGGTCGGTATGCCTCAATGCGAGTCAAAAGTATCCTAGCCGCTTGTTTGCTGACATCTCGGTCAAACGTCCAAATCCCTTCAAAGCGACGGGCCGGGTCCATTTCCGAATTTGAGCTTTCGGCTATCGGTGCAAATCGTTCCCGACAAATCAAGCAATTAGCATAATGCTGCCCAATAACCACTAAGTGCCACTCCAGGCTGAGAGCATCATCTGGCTCGAAGGCTATGGTTTCGTAAACATTTGAACTATTCCTAAACTCTGTTTCCGGTGCGGCTAGTACATACACTTGAGATGTCCGGTCGGCAATTCGTCGATATCGGTGGGCTTCCTGACGGTAAAATCGCTCTCGCTGGAAGTTGGCAATTACTAAAGGTCGATCTGCCCCAGCCAAGACTTGATCTTCCATCGCATGGGAGAGTGCGGTCAAAGACGACTTGAAATACACTTGTTGCCGCAGATGGGGCATGGCTTGTTGTAAGCTAGCCAGCACGGAAGTCGTGATAATCATTAATTAATCATTAATTGATTAAGTTTCTTGTTTTATCCAGGAATCGTCGAGGTATACGGCACCGATGTTCCAGGTAGCCCGGTTTGCCTGATGTCAATCGGGTCGTCTAGAGAGGGGGTGTCAAGGGTTAGTGCTGAAAAAGTGCGCTTTTGAACATAGATATCCCCTAGGGGATCACCCCTCATCAGGCAGGATCGCATTCCTGCTCTATCAACTTATCGTACAAAACAATAGGTATAGTTCCCCCCAAGAAAAGGCTGGAACTGAGGAGCAGTTTTTTAAAGCTAACTTGTCATGGTAGTAGGGTGGGCATTGCCCACCCTACCTATCGAGAGTGCGTTTAGTTTTGTAAACTTTGACCACTCGCTCTCAAGAAACACTTTTCGTTAAGGCTCTAGCGTTGCATTTGGATACCAAACTCTTGGCCTTTTAACCTAAGCGAGTCGCCCAAATGCTTCTCCCCTACAAGTCCCTGTGCGTTTCTTTCATCTATTAGGCGCGCTTGCAAGCGTTCGTGGAGAAATCCTATCCAACCTCTTTCTAAGGCAAGGATTACGATAGCAGTTTTGATAGAAGGTTATTTCTGGAGCTTGTTTTGGGCGAATTGCCGTAGTTGTTGGGCTTCTTGATAGGCGGTTGTTCCCGTTTTAACTGTTTCTAGCTGATTGATCATGTTCAGGAGTTTGCTATTCCATTGATTTTTATCCGCAGGAGGAGAGGCGTTAAATCGTTGAATGCCCTGCTTGACGGATTGCAACGTATCTACAGCTTCTTGCTCCATTTTCAAGCGAGTTTGTATGATGCCTGAGTTGGTTTGGTAGGCTGCTAGTAGCTTTTGCGCTTCCACATAGCCAGCATCTTCAACTTGAATCTTTTGTAGTTGGTTAATGGATTGTTCCCATAACTTTGCCACTTGCTGCCACTGTGTACTGGTATGGGGAGGATTTAGCCCAGCTTTGGCGGCAGCGAAGGCAAATTCCTTGGCGGCTGCAATTAACTTATCACTGCGGGTGCTATCAGGCACTTGCCGTTTTGATTGGGCAATACTTGATTTCGTTTGATATTCTGCGAGTAACTTTTGCGCTTCTGAATAGCCGACATCTTGTAGGGAGACTTGCTTGAGTCGGTTAATTGCTTCTTGCCACAAGGCTTCAACTTGTTGCCACTCCAGGTCGGGATTTTGCCCCGCTTTCTCAGCTTGCAGGGCGAATTCCTGAGCTGCTGCGATTAAGTTGCTACCCCCGACCTTGTCAAAGTCTCGCTGGTAGGCTTTAAGTTTGGTTTGTGCCTCTTTTCCGGCTAGAGTTGTTGAGGGAATTTGCGTTAATTGGTCGAGGGCAGCTTGCCAAGCAGCATTCGCTTTTTGTTTATCTGCCGTTTCTTTGGCTTGTTGGTACTGCTGTTTGGCTGTATTGAGAGCTTGATCAGCTTGAGTTAGCTGATTGTGAGCATTCTTTTCTTGAAACAATTGAGCTTCCATCCGCCCCACCTTCATACGGGCAGATTTGAATTCATCGAGGGTAAACTGCCAACCCAACCAAAAGGTGTATTTTGGCCAGTAATCTAAAAACCAAACGGGTAGGGCGTCGAGATGTTTTTGGGCGGATTTGGCTTTCTGAGCACCGAGGTCAAAATCAGCAGAACCGGTAGCGTGGTTGACTAATTGATCGGCTTGCTCAACTTGAGCGATCGCTTGACGATAGTGATGATTCATGCTCATGTAGCTGGGCAGTAGCAGCAGGGGTGCTGTTCTGGCAACAGGCAAGCGAATCATCGGGTAGGGTAGGTTCGTCACCCAAACCACCCCAGCAGAACCGGCTAAGAGGATAGTTGCCCATTTGAGCTGAGTGAAAAGACCGGGTGGTCGGTTGGCTTTTGCGGCTTCCTTGAGTGCCTTCTCGCTGAAGTGAGGCAATACATCGACAACCGTCTCACGCAGTTCTTCATAAGAGGCGGGTGAGCCGTCTTGCGATCGCAATTTTTCCAAACGCTTCAGGGCAATTTGTTTTTCAGCTCGACTCAGGGAATCGTTGGTGGAGCAGTTGTCTAGTTCTTTACGAAGAATGTCGAAGGCACGATGGTTAAGACGCCGCATAATATACACCAAGCAACTGATCTTATTATTCCCAGGGATAGATGCAATCTAACACTCCGAACTATTCACTGTCTGAAATTGTCTTGAATTTTTTGTAATTGCTGTACTTATGGAAAACCCTCCTCTATCCCCCCAAGGGCGGGGGGAAGTAGGAAAAAAGTTAGCTCCCTCCTCGTACCCCCGCCACGGGGTATGACATAGGAGAGGAGTAACTTTTATTCATCTGAGGGTTGGGGAGGGGTCTTCAAGCATTACTGAATGAGTGTTCTAGAACAAAGAAGACTGGCAAAAGACTTGTTAACTTTCTTCATAATTCAGCATCTCGCCGTTGTTCAAGCGATCGAGATAATCATCAAGAGCGGCTTTCACTTTTGTAGATAGAATGTAGCAGCCTAACAGGTTAGGAAATGCCATCGACAGAAGCATAATGTCTCCAAAAGCCACCACTGTTCTAAGGCTAACCACTACACCGATAAATACGAAAATTACATACAACACCTTAAAAACAATTTGCGTTTTTTCTCCGAAGAGATACGCCCACGCCCTCTCTCCGTAATAGCTCCAAGAAATGATTGTGGAAAACGCAAAGAGGAAGACAGACAGTGAGAGTAGGATGGGAAACCAGCCGATAACACTGGAAAACGCATTTGCGGTTAGCCTTACACCATCAAGTCCTTCACCAGTGTTTTGGTAAACGCCCGTGATCACAACCACCAATGCTGTCATATTGCAGATAATCACTGTATCGATAAAGGGTTCGAGCAGTGCAACAATCCCTTCCCGTACTGGTTCATTAGTGCGAGCGGCTGAGTGGGCAATAGAGGCTGACCCAATTCCCGCCTCGTTTGAAAAAACCGATCGCCTGACGCCTTGAACAAACACGCCAATAAAACCACCTTGAATAGCTTGTGGCACAAAAGCTTCTGTGATAATAACACCAATGGCTCTAGGGATTTCTGTAAAATTGACCAGTAATATCCAAAGTGCTGAGAGAACGTAAATGAAACACATGGTTGGGACAAGTGCCCCTGCAACGACCCCAATCCGCTGGATACCACCAATAATCACTAACCCGACCAAAACCGCCAGAATCAGACCAAAAACCCAACTGCGGTCTTGCAGCCAAGGCACTACCTGGGCAACAGCAGCAAACGCTTGATTGGCTTGGAACATATTGCCCCCGCCGATTGACCCACCGATGCAAAAGATGGCGAAGACACCAGCCAGTACTTTGCCTAAGGAGCGCAACCCCCTTTCAGCAAGCCCTTTGGAGAGGTAATGCATAGGTCCGCCCGAAACCGTACCATCCTGTCTGACAATTCGGTACATCTGACCCAGAGTACATTCGACAAACTTGCTGGTCATGCCAAACAATCCAGCGAGGGTCATCCAAAATACAGCACCAGGGCCGCCGACTTGAATCGCGATCGCTACGCCAGCAATATTGCCGAGTCCAACCGTCGCTGAAAGTGCAGCCGCTAGCGCCTGAAAATGAGAGACTTCTCCCGGTTCGTTGGGGTCATCATAACGACCTCGCACCACGTCAATGGCGTGTTTGAAGGCACGGATGTTGACGAATCTCATTTGGATGGTGAAGAAAATGGCGGCAATCACCAGCCACAGAACTATTAACGGTATGCCGCCAATTTCGAGAAAGAGGGTTTTTTCTAAGCCGGCGACGATTGCCCCGAAGACGGCGTCCATGCGATCGAGAAAACCCAGTGAGGATGCTTCCTCTGCCGCTAGTACTGTCCCAGGCAAAGTCAGCAGTAGTGCAAGCGTAAGCCAAGCAATTTTTCTCTGTTTCATCAGCTTCTGTTGTACATTTCAATTTTTAATAATTAAAACAAAATATGAATGATTTTAAAATTGATTTGTTATTCAAAATACTTTTTACCCTAGATTGTCAAGCAAAGATGCTGTGGAATATCACCTATATTCATGATGTTTAGTAAAAACACTAAAAATACCAGAATTGCTAATCTACAAAAATTATAGGCTTTAATTCAACATTTTTCCAGATAAAATTTAGTTTTTAATTCATCTGTAAATAAATAGATTAATTTCTATAAAGAAGTAGCCTTCAGTTGCATTTTTGGTTTAAATTTTGAATCGTGAATGCGTGAATTATTGAGGAGAAGATTATGAGTGTTACTATCCTTCAGGAAAGCTCACAAGGTCCAGAAGTTACCGACTTGCAGTACATATTGAAACTTAGAGGCGGCAAGGGTGAATTTGATCCAGGTTCGGTAGACGGGATTTTTGGGTCGAAAACGAAAGCAGCTGTGATTAAGTTTCAAAAAGCTCAGGGTCTTAGTGCAGATGGAATAGTGGGAACAAAAACGTGGAAGGCTACGGGCTTTCCTTGGCCTAAGTCACCCGGAGATTTTTTGAGGGAAGGTGATACAGGTGAGGCAGTGAAACAGCTTCAGCAGACCTTGAAAAACAAAGGCTTCGATCCAGGTTCGGTAGACGGAGTTTTTGGGGCAAAAACCAAAGCAGCAGTAATCAAGTATCAAACGTCAGGCAAAGAGAGTAATTCTAACACACAGGGAGTGGTTGGCCCCCTCTTATGGGGAGGTTTGATTGGCGATTAGACACAATAAGTTGCGTTCACAAACATTGCGATGAAAATCCTTCTTCCCCAAATCCCTGTTCCCTGTTAAGGAGTTCCTAGTTTCAAGACAGACTCCCACAGGCGATTGCCCACAACGCAACAAGGAAAATTACTCTTCTGAACTCCTGACTCCTGACTCCTGATTCCTAACTCCTGACTCCTAACTCCTGACTCCTGACTCCTGACCCCTGACTCCTGACCCCTGACTCCTGACTCCTGACCCCTGACTCCTGACTCCTGACTCCTATTTTCAGATCAGATAAATCTTGTGAGCTGAACCCGATATCGTTCTTTTTTGGTGACACTCACTTCGCCAACTTCTAAGCGTCCTTTACCCCGAATGGCTATTAAATCTCCCGACTTAACGATATAACTGGCTTGATTGATATCTTTCCAATTCACCCGCACATCACCAGCACTAATTAGATCAGCCATCTTACTGCGAGAGACACCAAAGCCAGCGGAGGCGATCGCATCTAAGCGCATGGATGCCTCTACAGTAGTCAGCTCTTTTTTCTTCGGTTCTCGAATCTTCAGTTCGCTCAGTTCGATGCGTTGGGTTTTTACGGGGACTGAGCGCACTTGCGTGAGTTGCGTTTCTATAAATTCGAGCATTTCGGGCACCACAATCGCTTGCCCCCCCCGTTCTCCCAAGACAATAATGTCGCCAATCTTTTCGCGCACTAGTCCAGTGCCCAAGATGGCACCGAGAAAGTCTCGGTGAGTTGCCGGGTCAAACAAAAAGTTACCAGCAATATCTAATGCTGCTACGGAGACTTGGGATGAGTCGAGGGGTAATTCCGATCGAGCGATCGCTACTCGTTGCCGTTCCGCCTGAGGATATCCTCCCCAAGCGAGCAGTTGCACTTCCGTTAAACGTGCAAATTGCTGCTTAATTTCTGCTAGAGCTGGTGGTGAGAGAAAATCCGTCAAGACGACTTCCCACGTTTTGATAGCTTGCTCAGCTAAGTCAATGACACGGGCCACATCCTCTCGATTTTCAACTCCTTTAAGCAGTTCTTCTCTTGGCAGCATTCGCGATCGCTTTTATATAACACTTTCCTTGATTCTACCTGTGCATTTTCCTTGCAGGCGCTTAGAGTTTAAATACTCAGACACTCGTTGGCTCAACGTAGCCTTGCATATTCTCAGGCTCGAATTGACGGAGAATTCGGGTAGCTTGTCGGGTTAACTCCTCGGAACCTGTGACGATAATCAGGTATTTGCCTTCATTGAGACGATTTCGGTAGGGTAATGCATCTCCACTGCCAGTTGTCAAGCCAAAGCCGCCACCGGCAAAAAAGCTACCCATTGCCCCTGCGATCGCGCCAAATATTCCGCCAATAATATGGTTCCCCAGGCTACCCGCCCATGGAGCGATTTCTATCCCCGTTTGCACGTTAAAGGCATAGCCCGCCACAAATCCAAAGGGAATTATCCAGTATGCCATTGTCTTTGCTCGCTTTTTCGCCTCTACGTTAGGGTTAATTAGACCAAATTCATCAGCACTTTTATACCCTTTCCCTAAAATAGAGACTTTATCCATTGGTAAACCTTCTTTCTCTAAGGCGGAGTATGCTTCTTCTGCTTCAATGCGATTTGTGAGTACAGCGATTAGATAGTTCATGCGTTTATCAACAATTTCTTTGTATTGTGTTTTTGCATCATAAAATAACAGCGCTTCACCGCTTGCCAAGTTTCCTCAGAGGGGGAATCTTTTCAGGCTACCATTGAAACTTAGGCCAATATGATGTATGTTCAGCCCTATCGATCGCAACCTGAAAAATTTTTAGGTGAATCGCGGTATAAAGACAGCTTTGCGGTTACAATGACCTACTGCAATCGATTCCCCTAACTTAGGGAAGTTGCATGGGTGTATCAACACTCCTCCCATTAAATTTGACCGCTATTCACCGTCTGTTGCCTATAGCGCTCCTTGCTTGGATAGAGTTTGCTTACAACATAGAATAGCGGTGCGCGGTATATCCCCTTTCACCCCCTCGTGCAGGTAATGTCTAAGGTTCTCGTCTCCGATCCAATTGACCAAGCTGGAATTGATATCCTCTCCCAAGTGGCTCAGGTCGATTTCAAAACCAATCTTTCGCCTGAGGAACTCATCAGGATTATTCCAGAGTACGATGCCCTGATGATTCGCTCAGGTACCCGTGTGACCAAAGAAATCATCGAGGCGGGCAAGCAACTCAAAATTATTGGACGTGCTGGCGTTGGGGTTGATAACGTCGATGTGCCAGCAGCAACCCGCCAGGGAATTGTGGTTGTTAACTCTCCAGAAGGAAATACGATCGCAGCCGCAGAACACGCCCTCGCCATGATGCTGTCCTTGTCTCGCCACATTCCCGATGCCAATCAGTCGGTGAAAAACGCGCAGTGGGATCGCAAGAGTTTTGTTGGAGCAGAAGTTTATAAGAAAACATTAGGTGTTGTCGGCTTAGGCAAAATTGGCTCCCATGTCGCCACTGTGGCAAAGTCGATGGGAATGAAGTTGTTAGCCTATGACCCCTTCATTTCTATAGAACGGGCTGATCAGCTAGGATGTCGTGTAGTAGAGCTCGATGTTCTGTTGCGGGAGTCAGATTACATCACCCTGCATATGCCGAAGACGCCGGAAACAACGCATTTAATTAATGCTGAGGCGCTCTCCAAAATGAAGCCTACAGCCAGACTGATCAATTGCGCCAGAGGTGGCATTGTTGATGAACAGGCTCTCTACGAGGCATTGCAACAGGGTAAGATTGCTGGGGCGGCATTGGATGTATTTGAGTCAGAACCGCTAGGAGAATCACCCCTTTTGTCGCTGGGTAAAGAAATGGTTCTTACCCCCCACTTGGGAGCCTCCACAGCCGAAGCGCAAATTAATGTAGCGATCGATGTTGCCGAACAAATTCGGGATGTTCTTTTGGGGTTACCCGCACGTTCAGCGGTGAATATTCCGGGGATTTCTCCCAACGTCCTCGAAGAACTCAGACCCTACATGCGGCTAGCGGAAACGCTGGGCAACTTGGTCGGACAGCTGGCAGGTGGACGAATTGAGATGTTGAATGTCCGGTTGCAGGGCGAATTGGCAACCAATAATAGTCAGCCCTTGGTGATCGCATCCCTAAAAGGCTTACTCTCTCAAGCCCTGCGGGAGCGAGTTAACTATGTGAATGCCAACATTGAGGCAAAAGAACGGGGAATTCGCGTGATCGAAACGCGGGATGCTTCGACTCAAGACTATTCAGGAGGGTCACTACAGCTATCCGCGATCGGTACGTTGGGTGAGCATTCCGTAACGGGTGCCTTGTTGAGCGATGGGGAAATTCACATTACGAGTATCGATGGATTCCCTGTTAACGTTCCGCCTAGCCACCATATGCTGTTCACCTTGCATCGTGATATGCCGGGAATTATTGGGAAAATTGGTTCTCTGCTGGGCAGTTTTAATGTCAATATTGCCAGTATGCAAGTGGGTCGCAAAATCGTGAGGGGTGATGCGGTGATGGTATTGAGTATTGATGACCCTCTACCGGAAGGTGTTATCGAGGAAATTACCAAGGTTCCGGGAATTCGCGATGCCTACACAGTAACCTTGTAATGGATTTTGGATGCAAGGATTTTAGAGTTGGGGAAAGCTAGTGATATTAAGACATTGTCGCATTTTAAATTAGCCAACCTCAATCTAAAATCTAAAATCTGAAATCTAAAATTGTATGGCAAATAGTTGGTGGGAAATTCAAATACTCTGTGACCCTTCCCTGGAAGATACAATCTTCTGGCGGCTGGATACTTTTGGCTGTCGCGGAATGTCTTCCGAGGTGAAGAGTCACTCCCTCCTGATCACGGCTCACTTACCCCAAATCCAGGCACAGTTGTTGGATTTGGCCGCTCTTTCTCTGTGGCTGCGTCAGGATGCCCTAACAATAGGGATGCCGGTACCGATTATTAAGTGGAAGCTGATTGATGAGGAAGACTGGTCGAGTAGTTGGAAACAGTACTGGGAACCTCAAGAAATTGGCGATCACTTTTTGATTTACCCGGCTTGGTTGCCAGTCCCCAACCAATCAGAACGGCTGCTTTTACGCCTTGACCCCGGAGCCGCTTTTGGTACGGGAAATCACCCCACCTCTCAACTTTGTCTAGAAGCGCTGGAGATGCGTTTGGGGGATGGTAAAAGTGAGCTAACTGTAGCTGATATTGGTTGTGGCTCTGGTATTCTCTCCATTGGGGCAGTCTTGTTGGGGGCAAAAAAAGTCTATGCTGTGGATACTGACCCCTTGGCTGTGCGTGCGGCTCGCAGCAACCGGGAATTAAATCAAATTAGTGCCCAACGCATGGTAGTGGCGACAGGCAGTATCGATCACGTTCCCAAGCTATCCGGTGGTCAACCTGTCGATGGCATTCTCTGCAATATTTTGGCTGAGGTGATCATCGACTTAATCCCAGCCATGACAGCCATTACGACAACCACCAGTTGGGGAATTCTCAGCGGTATTTTGTTAGATCAGGCAAAACCCATTGCCGACACACTGGAACAGTATAACTGGGTGGTTGCCGCACTTTGGAAGCGTCAAGACTGGTGTTGTTTTAATATCAGACGGTCTTGAGATGTTATTCCTAAGCAGGGGTTTATAGAGAATTCACTCCAAATGGGGAGCTATCTAGGTAGGATGCACTGTTTTCAACATTCTGTGCAAAATAGTTTCCCCAGTGGGGCTGAGAGCCATCAATATCTTTGAAGCCATACTTCGATGCCAGATTCCATGAACTCAGAACCTTCCCTGAGTGTTGCCCAACTTCTGGATCGGCAGCGAGTGCAGCGATCGCTCGACCAATATAAAATGGCGTTTCCGATGCGATAAAATGTGGGTCTTTTTTCGCTCCATCTTGCCAGTTGGCTTCGGTGATACCAAAGTGATCCAGCATCGCTTCAGAGCGAAGAAAGCCAGGTGTCACAGCCAGCGCTGTAATATTGTAGGGACGAAGTTCTTTTGACATCGCGTAGGCCAGGCGAATCACGGAAATTTTTACCAAGTCATAGAAGACGTTGCCTCGATACCCCAAACTATCCCCATCAGTAATTTCAAAAATCAGTCCTTGTCTTCGCTCCATCATTAACGGAACTGCGTAATGACTGGTGATAATGTGGGTTTGAACGCCCCGTTGTTGCATGAGCAGTCCATTGGATAGCGAATGTTCCCAGAAGGGTTTACCCCATTCCATTAAGGCATCTCCACCCCAGATATCATTCACGAGGATATCGAGTTGTCCCTGCTCAGTTTTAACGCGATCGAACAAAGATTTTACTTGCTCTTCAATCGTGTGATCCACTTGTACAGGAATGCCTTCACCTCCATAAGCGTTCACCATCTCTGCCGTTTCTTCAATCGTTTCAGGACGATTTTCTGTGGCGGATTTGCCGCGAATGCTGCGTCCGGTGCAGTAGACTGTTGCTCCTGCCTCACCCAGCATACAGGCAATCCCACGCCCTGCCCCACGAGTCGCTCCGGCGACAACCGCAATCTTGCCTTTCAAGGGTTGCATCAAAACCTCCACTATTGTCTTTGAGAGATAGCTGCTTTTTATCGTAGTGATCGCCCTTACAAATCTGCCTCACCCAGGTGAATCATCCAAGTGGATGAAGCCAATGGACTTTTTGCATGAATTGGCATCACAAAAAATTATGAATTATGAATTATGAATTATGAATTGAAATAATTCATCTTGCCAATCATCTACTGTTATTTTAAAACACTGTAGTTTTAT
>JBFLZA010000013.1:0-31391 GCA_040756535.1 Cyanobacteriota bacterium | reverse complement strand
AATTAAAAGATTTTGAAAAAAAATACTGGGATAGCAGTACTCCCATTGGGTTTATTTTTGCCTTGGGTGTAGGGTTAGGATTAGTTGTTGGTATTATTATTGTCTATCAAATTCTTTATAGCAATGTTTCCGAGCATCTGGCTGAGTACGCAACTCTGAAAGCCATAGGATACAAGCATATCTACTTACTCTCTGTGGTTTTCCAAGAATCCCTGATTCTAGCAATTTTAGGTTACATCCCTGGAGTGGTTATCTCTTCAGGAATCTATAAATTAGCTAGGGATGCCACACTTCTACCCGTTTTGATGAAATCTCCTAGAGCCTTGCTCGTATTGGCATTAACATTTTTGATGTGTTTTATTTCAGGGGCGATTGCTGTGCGGAAACTGGGAGAGGCAGACCCCGCTGATATTTTTTAGTATGTTGTCAGCTCATTGATATCTAAGCTAACGCGCATAAAACATTGCACATTTTATTAGTGAAAACCAAGCTGTCAAACCCTCTCCCCGTCCCGGAGTGTTAGGAGTCCCCCCATCAGTCAAGAGCAGGCAACTTAGCAGCGTGACAGCTTATGCAATCCATTGTTAGTATTCGGAATCTCAACCATTACTTTGGAAAAAGGGCACTTCGTAAACAGGTTATCTTTGACATCAACCTGGAAATAAAGCCAGGAGAAATTGTCATTATGACTGGACAATCGGGTTCAGGAAAAACCACCTTATTATCCTTAATTGGGGGGTTGCGTTCTGTCCAAGAGGGAAGTCTGAGAGTTTTAGGACAAGAACTCCATGGAGCTTATGAAAACCAATTAGTGGTGGTACGTCGCCAAATTGGCTATATTTTCCAAGCTCACAATTTGTTGCAGTTCATGACTGCCCGACAGAATGTACAGATGTCAGTTGAACTGCACGAGAATATTTCTGCTCGGCAAGCTCGTGCCAAGTCTGAGGCTATCCTCAAGGCAGTGGGACTGGGGGGGCGAGTTAACTACTACCCTAATAATCTCTCAGGAGGGCAAAAACAACGAGTAGCGATCGCTCGTGCCTTGGTGAGCCGTCCCAAGTTAGTTTTAGCGGATGAGCCTACTGCGGCATTAGACAGTAAGACAGGTCGAGAGGTTGTAGACTTAATGCAGCATCTGGCTAAGGAACAAAGGTGTGCTATTTTGCTAGTTACTCACGACAATCGTATTTTAGATATTGCTGACCGCATCCTTCATATGGAAGATGGTCGGTTGGTCAAAGAAGTGGTGACAAATTCTCTAACTTAATTCTTAAGATCGAAAGAATTGTCAGTTAATCAAAAAATTATTCATTGCCACCCTATCTTATCTATTATAAGCTCTTTGAAAGAGCGCTTAAAATTCTGCATTTTAGCCAGGTTAAGTAATATCCATTAAATAATTATTCTTAAAATATCCTTGGTCTGGCTAGAACTCTCTCGATAAATAGTTTGTTTTATGACCGCTACTCAGAATTAGCCCATAAAGGTAATAAGTCGGTGGTGAAAATTAAAGTTAAGGTGGGCAATGCCTACCCTAAATCGTGTAACTTTTGCACCGAAACATCACTAGATAATACCCAGCCTACAAGTATATTGAGTTTATTGATGTCTACCTACTTAGGCTTCGTTCCGATAAAAGCGGTTGTTAACTGACATTTAAAGATTTTAAAACTTCAAATCTTTAAGTTGGTTTTCTAAAAAGAGCCAACATTCCAGGATTTTTACATCACTTGGATTAGGAAATGGAACCGATCGCGATTATTGGCGTTGGCTGTCGTTTTCCCGGTGCTAAGAACCCAGAAGCATTTTGGCAACTTCTTTGTAACGGGGTGGATGCCATTACTGAGGTACCAGCAGATCGATGGGACGTAGACGCCCTCTACGACCCCAACCCTGGCAGCAGTGGGAAGATGAACACTCGTTGGGGCGGCTTTTTGGAGCAGGTTGACCAGTTCGACGCCCAATTTTTTGGGATTGCTCCCCGCGAGGCCGTTTACATGGACCCCCAGCAACGGCTGTTACTGGAGGTCGCGTGGGAAGCCTTGGAAAATGCCGGACAGGTGGTAGAACAACTGGCCCGTACCAGTACAGGGGTGTTTATTGGCATCGGCAACTACGACTATTGCAGGTTGTTAGCCAACAGGGATTTAGCCCGTATCAACGCTTACATGGGCACGGGGAACGCTTTGAGCATCGCCGCTAATCGCCTCTCCTACCTGTTCGATTTCCGTGGACCGAGTATGGCGATTGACACGGCTTGTTCCTCGTCATTAGTTGCAACGCATCTCGCCTGCCAGAGTCTGCGGAGTGGAGAGTCCAATCTCTGCCTGGTGGGTGGCGTCAATCTCATCCTGTCTCCAGAGCCAACCATTACTTACTCCCATGCTCGGATGTTAGCTCCTGATGGGCGCTGCAAGACGTTTGATGCCAGTGCCAACGGCTACGTGCGGGGGGAGGGCTGCGGGATTGTAGTACTCAAACGCCTCTCGGATGCACTCAGGGATAACGATACTATTTTGGCTCTAATCAAGGGTTCAGCCATTAATCAGGATGGTCAGAGCAATGGACTCACCGCCCCCAATGGTCCCTCCCAGGAAGTTGTCATTCATCAGGCATTGATCAACGCTGGGGCGACACCCGACCAAATCAGTTATGTCGAACTCCACGGCACAGGCACCTCCCTGGGTGACCCGATTGAAGCCAAGGCACTGGGGGCGGTGCTAGCCACAGGCCGTCGTCCCAGTAGCCGTTGCGCTGTGGGTTCGGTCAAAACCAACATCGGTCATCTAGAGTCTGCATCTGGCATTGCTGGGCTAATTAAGGTAGCGCTGTCGCTGCATCACCGACAGATACCACCCAATCTGCATTTCCACCAAATTAATCCTTATATTCCACTTGATAAACTTCCCCTACAAGTGCAGCCGTCTCTGGGAACTTGGTCTGAGGTCGATAAACCGGCTCTCGCTGGAGTGAGTTCCTTCGGATTTGGCGGGACTAATGCTCACGTCATCCTCGAGGAGCCGGGGAGCTGGGGAGCTGGGGAGCTGGGGAGTGGGGGAGCGGAGGAGCCGGGAAGCTGGGGAGCCGGGGAGCGGGGGAGTAGAGGAGAGATTTGTGCCTCTGTGTATTTGCTGCCCCTATCTGCCCGTAGTCGGGAGGCTTTGCGATCGCTAACTCGGTCGTACCAGGACTTTTTGGCTCCGGCAGCGTCTGATACGAAGTTGCGTTCAAACCTAGCAGTCGAGACAGACACGGGGACGCTCAGGACAGGAGACGCTCCAGAAATGAATGTGCTACGTATGAATGCAACTGGATATGAGAGCACTTTATCATTACAAGACATCTGTTACACCGCCAGTGTCCGGCGCACTCATCACAACCACCGCCTTAGCCTCGTGTTTCAGAACCGCGAGGAACTCATTGAGCGCCTGGAGGCGTTTTTGCAGGGAGAATCCCGCACCGGACTTTCCTCTGGTCACAAGCAATGGAACCGTTGCCCCAAGCTAGTTTTTGTCTTTTCGGGCCAAGGAGCGCAATGGTGGGCGATGGGGCGCGAACTATGGCACTCTGAACCAATCTTTCGGGCTGCTCTGGAGCAGTGCAACCAGTTGCTTCGCTCTTATACGGGTTGGTCGCTGATTGACGAACTTATGGTCGAGCAGTCGCAGTCTCGCTTGGCAGAGACTGAGATTGCTCAGCCAGCTATTTTTGCACTGCAAGTCGCTTTAGCCGCTTTATGGAAGTCCTGGGGGGTAGAACCTAGTGCTGTTGTAGGGCACAGCCTTGGAGAAGTGGCAGCCGCTCACGTCGCCGGAGTCCTCAGTTTGGAGGATGCGGTGCGGGTTGTCTTTCACCGGAGTCGCTTGATGCAGCGAGGAACTGGCCAAGGGAAAATGGCGGCTGTGGAGCTGTCACTCGCTGATGCAGAACCGTTAGTCGCTCAGTATGAGGGTCGTCTGTCCATTGCTGCCATCAATAGCCCCACTTCAATCGTTCTTTCTGGCGAGAAGGCAGCGCTTGAGGAAGTCTGCCAGTTACTCCAGCAGCGGCAGATTTTCTGTCGATTGTTGCCGGTGAATTATGCATTCCACAGCCCTCAGATGGAGCCGTTTCAGGATGAACTGATGCAGTCACTGCAAGGACTCACTCCTCAAACGGCGTCAATTCCCATCATTTCAACGGTTCAGGGTCATGCCTGTGACGGACAGGCTTTTGATGCCGCCTACTGGGCACGTAATATCCGGGAGCCAGTCCGCTTTGCCGTTGCGATTGAGCAACTCGTGCAAACGAAGCACAATCTGTTTTTGGAGATTGGCTCCCACCCAGTCCTAGGGATGAATATTTCTCAGTGTCTGCACCACTGTAGTCAAAAGGGAGCTGTGCTTCCTTCCCTACGGCGTAACGAAGGGGAAAGAGCTGTGATGTTGGGGTCTTTCGGTACTCTTTATACTCAGGGTTACCCTATAGATTGGAGCCTACTTTATCCGTCCGGGGGTAGATGTATACCCTTACCTTCTTACCCTTGGCAGCGAGAGCGTTACTGGTTTGAAGACGATAGCGATAGCGAAGCGTTAGCGAGTCTTCGAGCGTCAGCGCTGCTGCGTTCGCGTAGCGTCTCGCAGAGAAGCGCAGAGCGCCTTCAGCAGCACGAACACCAGAATGTGGCTTCTCAGTTAAATGAAAAATCCTCCGCTTTCAATGCTACTGAACCCCAACAGGAGTGGAGTCTCACGCGCGATCGCATTTTGGCTGCGACCCCAAAAGAGCGCGAACCTCTGTTAGAATCTGGCTTACGCGAACTATTTTCTAGGGTTCTGGGGTTTCCTGCTGGCAAAATAGACCCACAACAGCCTCTTTATAGACTGGGACTCGACTCCTTAATGGCGGTCGAACTGAGGAATCGGCTCGAAGCCAATCTGGGAGTGGTTGTTCCCCTGGAAGATTTCCTTGGTTTTAGCGTTGCCCAGTTTGTCAAGCAGATTCTGCTACTGGTAGAGGGGAAAGTGCAGGCAGAATCTCCGCAAGCATTAGATTCTACCCTTGTCACCCAAGACGCCAACCCCTGGGTTACCCCTCTACAAAGAAATTCGCAAGCCCGCCTTCGCTTGTTCTGCTTCCCCTATGCTGGGGCGGGTGCTTCAATTTTTCGGACTTGGTTAGAGGAACTACCACCAGAAATCGAGATTTGTCCTATCCAGTTGCCTGGAAGGGAAAACCGACTCAAGGAAACCCCCTTTACTCGCCTCTCACCTCTAATTCAGACGCTAGCCCCCCTCCTGAGTCCGTATTTGGATATTCCCTTTGCGTTTTTTGGTCATAGTTTAGGGGCGCTACTTAGCTTTGAACTCGCTCGTGAATTCCGCTCCTCAAATTTCCCCAGTCCAGTCCACCTCTTTGTTTCCGGTAGCCGTGCCCCCCAAATACCGGATTTGGATGTCCCCATCCATCGACTGCCTGAACCTAAATTCTTAGAGTCATTGCGTCGCCTCAATGGTACACGACCAGAGGTTCTCCAAAACCCGGAGTTATTGCAGGTATTTCTCCCAGCATTGCGATCGGATTTTGCCATTCTGGAGACTTACTTTTATGCCACCCAGGAGCGGCTTGACTGTCCTATTACTGCGTTTGGAGGCATGGAAGACAGCAAAGTTAGCCACGAGCAACTGGACGCTTGGCGCAACCAAACCCGTGGTGAATTCAAGCTGCAACTGTTTCCCGGTGACCATTTCTTCTTGCACAACAATCGCCAGCCGCTGTTGCAGGCGATCGCACGGGAGATTCAAAAGCCAGTACTTCATTAAAATTTAAGGATAGAAAATACGATGGCTTTTATCGTCGCTACTTCCACCAATTTTCCCCCGCAATATTATCCTCAGGAAGTGCTAGCCACAGCGCTGCGTAAGTTTTGCATGGCGATGGATCTGGATTTCGATCTCGATACCATTGACCGCTTTTTCGCCAATGTCATGATCGAAGGGCGTTACTTTGCCCTGCCGCTCGACTCCTTCTATGATATGCCGGGGATCGAAGCAACTATCCGTAAAACGATAGAGACTTCTGTGAATTTGACTGAAGGAAACGTGTGGAAATTGCTGGAAAAGACTAACCTCGACCCCAAGGATATATCACAGCTCACCTCTGTAACCCTCACTGCCGCGATTCCGTCCATTGATGCCCGCGTGATGAACCGGATTCCGTTCTCGCCTCATCTAAAACGGTTTCCTCTGTACGGATTTGGCTGTCTGGGTGGGGCGGCAGGCATAGCTAGAGTTGCAGATTACCTGGAAGGACACCCCAAGGATGCCGCAATTCTGTTTTCCGTCGAGTTGAGTTCGGCTCTCTGGCAGGGTTCCCTGCAAGCTGATTTACAATCGATGATTAAGGGCTTGCCAGAAAATCCAGCTCTCTACAGCGATATCATTTCTACTATCGTCACTGCTGCACTCTTCGGGGATGGGTCAGCAGCCGTTTTAATGGTCGGTCGCGAGCATCCTTTAGCCCAGCCTGGGCTACCTCGGGTGATCGACTCTCGCGCTAGCTGGCTTCCCAATACCATACACCTCATGGGGATGGATATTGTGGACACTGGCATTCGGAATATCCTCAGGCCTCAAGTGGGTGATTATGTAAAAGCGGGCCTGCGACAGGCGATTGACCCACTTCTTGAAGCTCACAATCTATCAGTCGATAAAATCTCTCGCTGGATTGTACATCCTGGCGGCCCCAAGGTACTCGATGCCGTAGAAACAGAGTTGGGTCTTGACGAGCAGGCACTCCAGCTCAGTCGCGAAACCTTAGCGAAGGTGGGCAATCTTTCGGCGAGCACAGTGCTGTATGTACTCAATGAAACCCTTTGTGGAGAACAGCCGCCAGCAGGATCTTATGGTGTGATCATGGGTATGGGGCCGGGTTTTTCTCAGGAATTGATTCTTGTGCAGTGGTAATCAGCTCTCGTTGATTCCCAATAGCCCACTCCTACAAGCTGACAATCCCTCGTTTCAAAGCCGCGATCGCAGCTTGGGTGCGGTCATTTACTCCTAACTTAATCAAAATCTTGTTGACGTGAAACTTAACTGTACTTTCGCTAATGTGCAAAACAGCGCTAATTTCCTGGTTGCTGTTACCAGCGACAATCAGGCGAACCACTTCCAACTCGCGATCGCTCAGTTGAGGATTGTCCATCCGTTCTGCTAGCTTTGCTCCCACAGTAGGCGGAATGTACTTTTTCCCAGCAAAAACCGTGCGAATAGCAGCAAAAAGCTGGTCAGGATCAGCATCCTTAAGTACATACCCCTTAGCACCAGCCCGCAGTCCCCGATAGATGTCTTCGTCGCCGTCATAAGTTGTCAGTACGACAATTTGAGCGTTAGCAAACTCCGCACAAATAGCAGTAATTGCTGCCACTCCATCCATTTGAGGCATTCGCAGATCCATCAACACTACATCAGGCTGATGTTGGCAAAACATTTTGACGGCTTCGCACCCGTCACCGGCTTGCGCTACAACTGACACATCTGGTTCCTGCTCCAACAGAGCTACTAAACCTCGCCGCATGATCGTATGATCGTCAACGACTAAAACGCGAATGGGATTTGATGGGTCGATCATTGGTTGCACTTTGATTTTGTGGAACTAGCAATCGAGCCAAATTGCACAATTAAAAGTCTAAAATCGGCTTAAAGGCGATTAATTGATACTACCACTTCCGTTCCCATTCCGGGTTGGCTGTTGATAGCCAGTTTTGCATCAATGCGATCGGCTCGTTCTCTCATGCTTAAAAAACCAAAGCCGTTACTAAAACAAGGACTCGACCTATCAAATCCCTGTCCGTTATCTTCCACCCGTAAAATAAACTGTGCTGCTTCATAAATTAGCTCAATTTGGATTGTGTTAGCTTTCGCATATTTAAAAGCATTTGTTAGTGCTTCCTGCCCGATTCGCAGCAGGTTATTTTCTACTTCTAAGGGTAGAGGATATGCCGTACCCATTACTTCAAACACGGTGCGCGTCTCGGTATGTGACGACATCTGCGTAGCAATTCGGGACAGAGCGCTATACAAGTCACCATCCTCTAACAATTGCGGACGCAAAGCTGTTACCGATCGCCGCGCCTCGGCAAGTCCATCTCTCGCTAGTTCGCGCACTGTTTGAATATGTGAAAGCGTCTGCTCTGGAGCCGTTGCCATAGCTCGTTCTGCCGCTCTCAAATGTACGATAATGCTTGTAAATGTTTGTGCAAGTGTATCGTGAATTTCTCGCGCCATGCGGTTGCGCTCTTGCAGTATATTTTGGTCAATAAGTTGTTTGGAAAGCCTTCTCAGACGTAATTGATTTTCGACGCGAACTAAAACTTCTTGTTCTTGGAAAGGTTTGGTAATGTAATCTACTGCCCCCAGAGAAAATGCTTTGACTTTATCAAACACATCCTGTAAAGCACTAATAAAAATAATGGGGATATCCTGAGTTTCCTCAGAAGTTTTTAATTGCTCGCAGACTGCATAGCCATCCATTTGTGGCATTATAATATCTAGTAAAATTAAGTCAGGCAAATTAGACTGCATAAACTTGAGAGCTAATTTTCCACTAGGAGCAAGATGAACTTTGTATCTGGCATTCGATAATATTCCGCTTAAAAGGTTTAAATTATCAGGACTGTCGTCAACGATTAAAATAGTTTCTTGATAGTTAGGAGTGATGTTAGTGTTCATAGTTCATCCCTCAAGAGAGATATTAAATCTAGCAATTGCTCGTACTGAAATTTTTTAATATCACCCTCGATCGCACTGGCTAATGGTCGATTAATTTCCCGAATTTGACCGATGACTGTTTGGATCTGTTCTAAATCGAGATTGCTAATCGCTTGCTGGAGATTAACTAATAACTCGGTAGGCAATGCCGTTAATGCCGATGTTGTCAATATATTCACTTCATTTTCATTGCTACCGGGCATAGGATTAACGTCTTCAAAAACGAATTGCACACCGATATGTTTTTGCAGAATATCGAAGATATTTTCCTCTCTAAATGGTTTGCGGATAAAATCATCGCAGCCGCTAGCAAGAACAACTGCTTTTTCTTCCTCAAAGCTACTTGCCGTTACAGCAATAATTGCTGTAGCTTGACCGCTAATAGTATTTTTAATCTGTTTGGCTGCTTCATATCCATCCATCACTGGCATTCGCATATCCATAAAAATTAAGTGCGGCAAATACTGCTCCCACATTCTGAACGCTTCTACTCCGTTAGCAGCTTCCGTTAGTTCAAAACCAAAAGGGGAAAGCAGTTTAATCAGTAGTTGGCGATTATCAAGAGCGTCGTCTACAATCAAAATGCGATAACTAGGTTGATTTGGAGCTAAAGCGATCGCACGTCGCGTGGGCTGTTCCTGTTGGTAATCGGCAGATTGGACTGTGTTGACTTTAATATCAAATTTAAACAAAGTACCACATCCTACCTGCGATGTAACTGTCATATCACCGCCCATCAACCGGACAAAAGAGCGTGCTATTGTCAATCCTAAGCCCGTTCCTTCTTGCGATTTTTCACCTGTTTTTGTTTGAACAAAAGCTTTAAATAGCTTTTCTAATTCATCGGCAGCTATCCCACCACCCGTATCTTCTATTTCAAAATGGACTCGATGGGGCAAATGCTCGGCTTTAATCCTGACAAAAACACCACCAGTCGAGGTAAACTTAATCGCGTTAGAAAGTAAATTAATTAAGATTTGACGTAGTTTAATTTCATCAGTTCGTAGGTATTGGGAAACCTCTGGTGTGCGTTCTATTAATAACTGCAATCCTTTACTTTCCGTCTGGAACTGAAACATATTTTCGATATCGTTTAACAGGCGGTGAAAGTCAAAGTTTGTCTCGTTTAGCGTTGCACGTCCTGCCTCAATTTTGGATAAATCTAAGACTTGGTTAATCAGGGTAAGCAGGTGTTCTCCATTCCGGGAGATGATACCTAAGTATTCTTGATGTAGCGAAGAGAGCGATAAACAACGATTCATCAATTGGGAAAAGCCAAGAATTGCATTGAGGGGAGTTCGCAATTCGTGGCTCATATTTGCTAAAAAAGTGCTTTTCGCTTGATTAGCTGCTTGTGCGGCGGCTTCTGCTCGTTTTCGTTCGGTAATTTCCCTTTGTAGTTCAAGGGTGCGATCGGTTACTTGTTGCTCTAAAGTCCGGTTGTAATCTGCTAAAACTTTTTCAGCTTGTTTGCGTTCGGTGATGTCTTGAAAGGTAGCGATCGCATAATTAATTTTACCCGTTTCATCGACAATTGGCGTGCTAGAAACTTCTAAGGAGATAATTTCATCGAGTTGGTGAAGCTCCATATCCTCAATTTTGACAGTTTCACCCGCTAAAGAGCGAACATGAGGCAATTGGGGAGTGGGATATAACTGATTTGTTCCCACTTTATAAAGTTGGCAAGCTTCTGCAAATTTCTCAGTATTGGCTTTGGGGATAATGTTGATTCCGCTGAGTTGGTGTGCTGTCTGATTGGCGTAAGTAATTTGTCCGGTAGTATCATGTACAGCAACGCCAATTGGCATGGCATCGATAAACTGAGTCAGTCGGCTTTCACGTTCCTTAACTTCAGTGTAGAGTTTGGCATTTGTAATTGCGATCGCGGCTTGTCCCGCTAATAATTGCAAAACTTCTAAACGTTCGGGAGTAAATGCTTGTGCTGTCAGGCGATTTTCCAAATAAACAATCGCACTCAGTTGTCCTTGATTCATCAAAGCCGCACATAAGATAGATTTTGGTTGTGTGCTTTTAATATAAGGGTCATTTGTAAATTGTCCCTCACAGGTGGCATCATTTAGCACCACATTTTCTTTAGTCTTAGCAACATAACCGACAATAGATTCAGCCAGTTTTTGACAATTTTTAACGGGAATGGATTGTAATACTGTTACCTCTTCACAATCTAAGGCACATTCAGCTTCAATTACTAATTTTCCTTGATTCTCTAAAATTAAGTAGCCGATTTGAGCGCCGACATTTTCAATCAAAATCATCATTAGCTTAGACAGCAGCTTGTCGAGAACGATTTCGCCAGAAATTGCTTCGGAAGCCTTCATTACCGTAGCGATATCCAAGGAAGAACTTGAATGGCTTCCCGTTGTTGATGTTGTGGTAGTAATAGTTCTGGGTGCCGATTCATTAATCGCAAATAATTGGGGGTATCGCGTCTCTAAATCTTTGACTTTAGCTACTGCACCCCAGAGTTGATAGCAGTAACGAGCTTCCTGCATATAAGCTTTGGCTGTTACTTCTTTCGCCCTGGATAAATAGAACTTGGCGGCGAGTTCGTATGCGAGGGCGGCTTCATGGATGTATTCGTGTTCTTTGGCTAGGGAAATCGCGCGATCGTAATAATCAATTGCTTGTGCATCTTTGCCAAGAACCTGATATCGCTCTGCCTCCACTAGATTAAATTTGTGCAAGTGATTCATCGGGGCATGATGCGCCCATTTTTTCAGTTTTTTCTGATTTTTTTGAACTATCTCTAAACATTGCTTTCGTTGCTGTGAGGAAGCACTAGAATAAAAAGCAAGCATAATTAAAGATTCATAAAAATGAAAATAATGGAATTGTAGCGTTCCCGCCGCCGCCTCTAAATATTGTTTTGCACAACTGACGTAATAAACAGCTTCAGTATTGGCATTAAATAAGTAGCAGAGAATCAGTTTGTAAAAATAAAAAACCCAGCAAGAAACATGATCTTCGGCTTGAACTACCTGGGAAAGCAACGTCTGTTCATCCCAATCGTCTCCTGTTAAATCGCAAGAATTTCCTGAGCGTCCTAATAAGTTTAAAACCGTTTGGTAAAATGGTTTAAATTGAAAAGTAACTTGCTCTTGTTTCAATTGTATTATTGCATCTCTATAGGCTGTTATCTCCCGTTCTAGCTTAGGTAATTCATACCCAACGATATACAAGTAACCACAATAGGTTTGAGCAGCATAACTTGCAAATTCTAAATCTCCTGATTCTACTCCACTTTTATAGGCTTCTAACAAAGGTGAGAGCATTTCTTTGGCTGGTACTTTCCAATGCTTGATAAAATCATGCACCGGATGAAGAACTTTCGCTTTAAATTGTCTGTTATTGAATTGCTCCAAAAGCCTCAATGCAAGTTCACCAAATTTATAACCAGCTTCAATCTCTCCCTCAAAGCCACAAATAATACAGCCATAGATTCCGTAGCCAGGAATAGATTCAGCACAGTTACCATATTTCACAGATAAAATTAACTGTTTATAGGCAATAATAGGTAGAAGTTGCGGTATTGCAAGGGAGGTACAGCTCGTTAGCGTTAGTAGAATACGCTGTGCAGCGAGTTTGTAGGGATCTTTCATCGGGGGCAGATCAGCTAAATCCTCAATGCGTTTACCGATTAAGGCTAACTTGGCTTCCAGCGCTCCCATAAATATCTTAAAATTCTTCGGTTTTTGAGGCAGTTTTACCCCTAATTCCTTGAGAACTTGTCGCCCTATTTCTACAGCTTGTAGCGGCTTATTTTGAGCAATTGATGCAAGAATTTTTAGCTCAATTACTTTAACCTTATCTAGCAATACTTTAGCATTTTGTAGCACACGGGTAGCTAAAGCTTCCATCTGCTCAAAATCCCCCAAAAGGTAACCTACCTCTGCGGCTTCTTGGTACAGTTGCAAATTTAGGTTATATTGCGCCAGCCAACCATTTTCTTCCAGCAAATTTATTCCTGTTTGCAGATAGTTGAAAGCAGGCTGATAAGCTGCCGATGCCTTTGCTTTCTTTCCCGCAATTAGATTTAACTGAGCCAGTTCATTTATTTCTGACTGCTCGGTAATTAACGAGATGCCGAAATTCAGTTGATTAACAATGTCAAAGATTTTTTCTTCTCGCTTGTCGATGGGGATGTTTTGCAATAGTATTTGCCCAATTTGTCTATGCACAAGTGGCTTATCTTGTTCGGCAATCAGGCAATAAGCCGCTTGCTGAATTCTGTCATGGACAAATTTGTATTCTAGCGGTTGGGTACTGGGTAATTTTCCAGCAATCGCTAATTCCACATCCCCCATATTACCGAGTGGCACGACTAGATTTTCCGCAATAGCTGCGTGTAAGCTTTCTACCGTTTCTCGCAGAGATTTTTGACAAATCGAGGCTAGCGATCGCAGTTCAAATTGATTACCCGTACACGCTGCTATTTTTAGCGTTTCTTGTGTATTCTCTGGCAGCTTTTGAATCTTGAGCAACATCAAGTCAACTACGTTATCAGTAAAATCTCTTTTTTGTATTTCCTCTATAGTCCACTGCCATTTTCGATAAATTCGGTCAAAATTTAACAGCCTTTCAATATAAAGCGATTTGATAAACTCATTCATAAAGAAAGGATTACCCCCTGTTTTGGTAAATACTAATGCAGTCAGGGGATTCACTTCCTCTTCACCGCAGTTGAGAGTATCTGAAATCAATTGAGTGACGGTGGACGAATCCAAAGGTGACAGGAAAATTCGATTAACACTGGCTCCAGTTTTGATAATTTCCTCAATTGTCAAGCTTAATGGATGAGCGGGAGAAACCTCGTTATCTCGATACGCGCCGATTAAAAATAAACCAGGTCTCGTACCACTCATTAGCAGTTCCATTAGCTTTAGGGAGGCTCCATCAGCCCACTGTAGATCGTCGAGAAATACAGTGAGAGGATGTTCGGGATTAATAAAGACTTTTATGAAACTCTGAAAGACTAAATTAAAGCGATTTTGGCTCTCACTTATCCCTACATCTGGTACGGTAGGTTGCTTGCCTATGATTAATTCAACTTCGGGGATTACATCAATTATTACTTGACCATTTATCCCTAAAGATTTTAATAATTTATGTTGCCACTCTTTTAGCTGTGCTTCACTTTCAGCTAACAATTGCTTGACTAATTCCCGCAAGGCACTGACAACGGCACTGTAGGGGATATTGCGTTGATACTGGTCAAATTTGCCTGAAATGAAATAGCCGCGCTTTTGAGTAATCGGTTTATAGAGTTCTTGGACTGTAGCTGATTTCCCGATTCCTGAATAACCCGCAATCAGAAACAATTCGCTTTGGGATGAAACCCGCTCAAAAGCAGTTATGAGCGTTTGAATTTCTCGCTCTCTGCCATAGAGTTTTTGCGGAATTTGGAATTTATCTGAAATATCTTGATTGGCTATGGGAAATATTGATATATTTTTAGTGTTAAGTAATTGATTTAAGCAGTTTTCTAAATCAGCTTTGATTCCCCAGGCACTTTGATAGCGTTCCTCAGCATTCTTGGCCATCAATTTCATTACAATGTCTGACAGAATTTGAGGGATTTCTGGATTAATTTCTGATGGCGGTAACGGCTGTTTAGCAATATGGCAATGGACTAATTCCAGTGCGTTCGTGCTGTCAAACGGTAGTTGGTGGGTGAGCAGTTCGTAAAAGGTGATGCCAAGGGAGTAAAAATCTGTCCGGTAATCTAGACTGCGATTCATTCTGCCAGTTTGTTCTGGCGACATATAGGGGAGAGTCCCTTCTAAAACGTTGGGATTTTTCAGGATAGGGTTTTCCCGCGTAAACTGGGTAGAAATGCCAAAATCGATGAGTTTTAGTTGTCCAGTTGCTGGGTTAAAAACGATATTTGAAGGGTTAATATCTTTGTGGATGATATTAGCGGCGTGAAGAAGTCCTAAGCTTTCTGTTGTGGCGATCGCAATTCGCAAAAACTCTTCGAGACTAAACTTTTTCTGCTTCATCAAAATTTTTAATGATTCGCCCCCAAAATCCTCTATAAACATGACAAGAGTATTTTGATAGGGCTGCAAATCGTAAGCTTTAATACAGCCAGGTAGATTTAAGGATTTGGTAATTTGATATTCCGTGCGGTAGCGGGCAAGTTCTTGCGGCGTGGGATAATTTTCTTTCAGGATTTTGAGGATAACAGGTTCGTTGTCTGACTGTCGGAGTGCGCGATAAACAAGGGAGTTAGCACTTTCGTAGATACGAGATTTGACTTCAACGCCAGGAACGGTAAGCATTTGCGGCTGTTCTCCTGAGAAAGCAGATGAGGCTAAATCCGTGATACGGTAAATGCTTGCCCAAATAGTAGGACAAGCAGTTTTACCTATTGGGATGAACCTATCATAAGTTTGCTTTTTCAGGTAGGGGGGTGCAAATCCTACTGAAGGGAAGTCATTGCAGAACAGCTATTTTTGAGCGAGGGCAGGCTTTCCAGCCGATATAACCTGTTCGATAATGTCAGCCGCTCGGCACCTAAACCGACACCCTCATCAATCAATTTGCCTAAAGCTCCGAACATATATATCGTTCTTTGACAAGATATTAAGGCTTTACAGGAGAAAGTGGACAGAATTCTCAAGCACTATAGAGTCAGTGCGATCGCCTACCTCAATGGTTGTCTGCATTTGCAGAGGTCAACCGTTGGGATTAAGAACATCAGCAATAACTATCAAGAGACCACAGGCTCCAACTGCCATCAAAAAGAAATTGACTAATCCTTGAGGAGTTTTTACGTTTAGCGTCATTCCCCATCCTGCAAAGGAGCCTCCCAATAATCCGACTATGCTCACGATGACCAGAATCATTCCTGCGAATGCTTCGTCTACAAATTGAGTGATGTTGGCTAGAAGTAGGGAGTTATTCAATAGATTTTGCATGATTAGTTCCTTAGCTAGACCAAACTCTATATGTAACTGTCGTTAGAAAGCAGGTTGACCTCGATAGTTTCCTGGTGGGCTATAGCGGCAAACAAGTATGTCTTTGCCATTGGCGCTAGCGATCGCACAACCAACTTCTGTTGTATCTCTCCAGACAACCTGGGTATAGTGACCAACATCTTGCCAATTTCCAGTAGAGCTAACATCGGGGAATGTACCGCCGATAAAATACTGCTTTTCGTCGCCAAAAGTCTCAATCATTTGGGTATAACTAAACTTGCCAGACGAACCCATCCAAAGGTTTTCGCCTTCACCCGTATCTTGGCTATGTTTAAATTCTCCTAAAGAAGCAAGGTAGTCTGCCCATTCCTGAGCATGACTAGCTAAAGTATCAGACCAAGTTAGTGGTGGAACACCTACTTCTGTCCGATATTGATTATGAGCATTGAGAATTTCATCAATCATTGAGTTTTGATTTTCTGTGGCAGACATATCAACATTGATGGAAGATAAGTTAGTCATAATTTTTGTCGTTAAATAAATTGCAAAATGTGCAACAGCTTGTTACTGAAGAGCATTCTAAGGTTGAGGTTAATCCTGAGAAAATACTATTTGTCTTTCATATTCAGGCTTAACTTCTGAAACTACTAACTTAGCTTCTTTAGTCAATAGATTATCTATTGACTTCTTGCTCGTGTCTAATGCCTTCACTTCGGGACATTCTTGGAAAGCATTCTTAGCTACATTTAACAACTCCTCTTGAGATATTTGGCTTTTGTCAGATGCAATTGCAGTTGTAATCACCCTTTTTACAACAGCTTTAACTGGTTTTTTAGCGCAGGCTTTTACCTGCTTTTTAGCTAAGTTTAGAAACTCATCTGTGCCATTCCAAATTACTCTAGCTGCATCATCTGTTTTATCACCACTTTGTCTGCCAATTTTTGAGGCAACATTAGCAGCGTCATCACCCATGTTTGCGACATTTGCAGCACCTGTACACCCTGCCAAAAATGCGATCAGCGCAGATAGAGCCAGCGTTGATGCTAGCGCCTTGTGTATCTTCATTTTTGTTTCCTAAAAATTATCCAAAAATAACCATCGCAAGAAGGTGTTACGAAAAATCTGCTGGTGTCACGTTATAACCACCATATTCTTCGATGTAACGGAGAATAGAAGTGCCAAATTCATCGTGACTGACTTCGTTATTCAACACAAGTGCTTCCAGCATATTTTGCAAATTTCCCTTACCACCAGGCGATGGAAGGGGAGGGGTAGACCCGTTAGGAATACATATTTCCTGACCAGCTTGCAAATTGCTAGCCTCATTGTCTGTCAATGAGCTGCCATCTGTTTTTTTTATTTCACGCCAACGATTACCATCACCCAATTGTTGCTGAGCGATGTCATAAAGCGTATCTCCAGCCTTTACGATGTACGAGCTGCCGATGGTACAAAACATGAACAACCTCAACTGAATAGGTTTTTCAAATTTCCCAGTAACCAACAAGTCTTTCGACTATTTCTGAAAAGCGGTTTCTTTGTAAAATCACTGTAAGGGGATAAATCCAAGGAAGGGTATAACTCATAGTTGAGTTTTCAGCGATCGCACCTCGCTGTAGGTTGAGTTGAAGTATGAAAACCAACATCTTTATGGCTGCTTCGCACAGTCATGGCTTCAACTAGACAGATACAGTGCGATCGCTGACTTTACGGCAATTGTCTTGACTTTCAAGATGAGCGCTACACAATCAGCGATCGCTAAATATGAACCGGCTCTCTATACTTATTACCAACACCAATTCAGGATGCAGTAATTGAAATAGGTATTGGGTTTGCTGAGATTAGGGATTGCAGGAAGGCTCAAGTTAGAAGGATCGCTCAGAAGAGACATAGATGAATGCTCTTGCCCATAGTCAACATTGCTGGCACTCAGGTTAGACTCGCCGCCAACTCGAGCAGCACTAGAGAATGCAAGGGTGCCTACGGTGATTAAAGTAGCTGAGGCTACAACTGTACTTATGCGATTTAACATTTGAAAAACTCCTTACGAATGGCTTTAAAACGCATTACCTCAAAGTAGTCAACCAGTCTTTGGACTATTGCTACTTGCGGTTTCTTTGTAAAACCACTGTACGAGGATAAACCCAAGCAAGGGTCTAACTCATAGTTGAGTTTTCAGCCATAAAAAAGATCTGGCCTAAACTGACCCTAAAGGGGGGAAGCGACCTAAACTTTTGGCTAGGTGTTGCCCTAAACTACAGGCTGGCTAAGGCTTCGTACAAGGACGGATGAAAAGAATTACTTATCCGCAATTTCAGGCTTTTTAGAGTAAACGGCTGTGATCGCAAACTCTAAAACGATGACTCACTACAACACAGTACCAAGTCAATCAAGCTATCAATTAAGCGATCGCTCTCCATGGGCATGATCTCCTTCCCATGCAACATCTCCATTGTCAGGATGAATGACATCAGCGACCCAGTAAAAATCCGTGCTGTTGCTTCTGGGTCGCCAATTTTGAGTTCGGGATGGTCGGCAAAGTAGCAACTGAGCCGTCCAATTCCGGGTTGGAAACCGTTGCGAATCAATAACTGCGCCAAGTGAGGAAAGCGTCCTGATTCTGCGATCGCTAACCGGGCAAAGGCGAGATACTTTTGGTCATTTGCGATCGTGCTGAGTGCCCTAGTCGCTACTTGTCGCAGTACAATGCTCGGTTCTCCCTCAAGGGGTTTATCACCAAACAAAACTTGGAACCGTTCACTCGCCATTCTCTCCACGAGGGCAGTGAACAGGTTCTCTTTGTCTTGAAAGTAACTATAGAGAGTTTGCTTAGAAACCCCTGCGGCGGCTGCCACTTTATCCATGCTGGTGCCTGCGTAACCATGAATTAGGAACTCATTTCTCGCTCCAGTCAGGATTTGTGTGGCTTTATCAGCTGAACCCTTGTTCTCTTGCTCATGGATTAGCGGCTTGCGCTTATTGGATTGGGTCATTTGAATTTTGAAAGTTTTGTGAAGTGACTAGACTATTCAAACTGTACAGTCTAGTCTAGTTTATAGAGGTCAAACTGTACAGTTTAGTTAAAAAATGGGTTAAAAATTTTCATTGCAACGCTTCGTGAGCCTTCGCTCATGGAGGTCTAGTTTGAAAGAAACTCTAAAGAGTAAACGGGAGACACACAGATGTTTAGTCTCACCACACCAGCGATTTCCATTGCTTCAGTTGTAGGAATCTTAGGGGCTATAGCTACTTTTTTGGTATTTAAAGGGTTGAATCAGCATCAAAAGACTGTTTTCAAGGGAGTCATTGCGGCTCTTTTCTTCTCTACAGTGTTTGTTGCGATCGCATATTTTTTTGTTTCGCTGCCACTGCCAGTTCTAGATACAGCAGAACAACGTTTAATTTTCACTTTACGCTGGCAAATTTTTCCCGCATTGATGCTATTTGCCGGAGTTGCAGCCATTGGTAACGAGCGATTTCTCAGTCCTGCAATTAATCCCTTAGCAGGCGTTGAATCAGATAAAACACGGGTTCATCTGCGCTACCTTAGCAATACCTTAGAGCAATTTGTGTTGTTCTTCGTCGCTAGTCTTATTCTTTCTACATTTTTAGATAACCCTAGCATTAAGCTGATTCCGATTTTAGCAACGTTGTTTGTGTTCGGAAGAATTGCCTTTTGGCTTGGCTACCTACAAAACTCTCTATATCGAGCCTTTGGCATGGGAGTTACTTTATATCCTACGGCTGCCATTCTTTTCTATGACACCTATCGTATGCTAGGCGGTTGACGCCTTCCTTTGAGAGCTTGAATTCGATCCGATAAAAGCTAGCATCTTACTTCAGCACTTTCATCAGCTTCTATTATTTCAAATCAGGACAGCTAAATTCATCATATTTTTTCGGAGAACCCTCAATTATGGCAATGTTTGAAGACTCAAACTTGAGCGATTCGCAATTATGGGCTGAACTAGCAGAAAGAACAGGTAAATTCTATACCCAAGAAATCAATTTAATCCTGGCAGGAAAAGCTAATACAACCCTGAAAGACTATTCATTCAGGCTAGAATTAAACGGGCTTTGGCAACAGCTAAATAGGGTTTCAATTGAGAAATGTAAACCTAAAGTTAAACAAACTATAGATGGCTTTGGTAAAAAGTATTGGGAAGTTTATGAGCCAATAACAGGTCAATCGCTTTACCTTGTTGATGAAGCCGAAGTTAGTCTTTGGCGTGAGCGGTGTTCCTGTAACGTCGAGCAAATTCACTAATAATAAGTTGCCGTCAACCAATTTTAGATTTTGGATTTACGATTTTAGATTAAAATCAATACTCGCTAAGGAAATGAGCAGCAAGCGAAGCGAATAGCAGATATTAAAGGCTACCAATCTTTACGCTTCGCTTTAGACAATGGATGCAAATATTGCTGTATTTACGCAGCAAAAGTATTATTGATCGATTCCGTTTCCCCTAATAATTGACTTTCTCGTCCAAGTCAGAAGAACTTCCAAGCAATCAATTGCTTCGTCTCTTTCGTGATTATCAGGGCAATACGCCAAAAGAGTGTCCAGCATTTGTGAAGCCATCAGTTCAATAGTGCGGATATTCTTTAAATCATCTACGGTAGGAGATTGCCAATGAAGGATGCGCTCGCGTAGCGCTTTCGCTTTGGGGGTTAGTTGCTTCATATCCTTATCCTTATATTTTATGGGTAGATTCATTCTAGGAGATGATTGCAATTGTTTAGAACTGGGCTTATTTTTCCTTATTTCGGTCGTCAAGGAGCGGGATTCACCAAATCTTCATCTATTATCAAAATTTCAACTTTCAAGCCTTCCCTTGATTACTGTTATGGTAGTTGTAGCTGACTATGGGCATTGAAAAATTGCCGCGTCAGTCCCTGAGTAACCAACACCGCTGTGGTGAGGTTGGCAAAGGCAAGCATAAACATGATCAAAATCTGGTACGATACCGCATTCAACGGGTCAATACCACTCAGCAGTTGACCGGTCATCATTCCGGGTAGGGTGACGATGCCCACAACCATCATTTGATTCAAGGTAGGAATGAGTCCGGCGCGGATAGCTTCTTTGCGGTAGGTTGCCACCGCCTGTTGGGGTGTTGCGCCCAAGCTCAGGTGAGTTTCGATTTCAAGGCGGCTGCTGTTAATCGTACTGACAAGGCGTTCCCCGGCGATCGCAGCTCCATTCAGCGCATTTCCCAACACCATACCCGCTAGTGGAATCAAGTACTGTGGCTCGTACCAAGTTGCGGGTTGAATGATCAACAGATTGGTATAACTCAGTGTCAAAGCTGTACTGAAGAACAGTGAAGCGAAGACAATTAGTACATTTTGGGGAATTTTTTTCCCTATACGATTACGGACAGTAATGGTGGCAATGATTAGCATTACCAATAAAACGCCCAGAACGGGTATAGGGTGATTTATTTCAAAAATGATCGCCAGCACATAGCCCACAACCAATAGCTGCACGATGGTTCTGCCAGTTGCCAGCGCTAAGGAAAATTCCAATCCTAGCCTTTGCCAACTCGATAAACCAATGGCGATCGCCATCATCCCCAATGCCCAAACCAAGTCGATTGGGTCAAGCTCAATTAAACGATCCACTCTTTCAAAAGCTCACTCACTGTTTAAACTGACTAAGGATACAAAGGGCTTAGAGAACAAAAAGCTTGCTTTTTGTGTTTGGTATTCCCTTCTCGGTTGATATCCAGCCCCCAGAACCTTCATGCGGTAACCGCTCTCTCCAGGGAGGACATAGGGGAATAGGGTGCTGGGTGTGTTCAATTAACTTCATCACTCCCTCGCACTGCTTGAAAAGCTGAGCTTTCCCCCCATCAACAATCCAATTTTCCGATTGCTGGCTTGTGTTTTCGTCCCTCTATACACTATTCTGTCAGATTCTCTGGTCATGTCATTTGACACTCAAGTCACTATTATCTGAAACAATTAGAGAACTTTAGCATTCAGAGGAGATAAAGAATGGGAGGGCCTGGATTCCCTTTTGCAGCAAAATTTGATTTATTTAAGTAAAAATTCTAGGTGTAAGCGAGTGAGCAACATTCCCCCTATTGATCTAGCGCGGCAGTACCAAGTGATTGGTGAACAAGTCAGTGTAGCCGTTCAGGACGTTTTAACATCCGGACGCTATATAGGCGGCCCAATCGTCGAAAACTTTGAGCAGCAGTTTGCGGCTTATATGGGTGCGCGTGAAAGCGTAGCCTGCAACTCCGGTACAGATGCCCTGTATCTGGCACTACGAGCCTTGCAGATTGGCCCAGGGGATGAGGTGATTACGACGCCGTTTACGTTCATTGCCACAGCAGAGGTAATTAGCGCTGTTGGTGCAACACCTGTTTTTGTCGATATCGATGCCCAAACCTTCAATTTTGATGTCACCCAGCTAGCTGCCGCCATTACTGATAAAACCAAGGCGATTATACCCGTTCACCTGTTTGGGCAACCAGTGGATATGACTGCCGTGATGGACATCGCCCAAGCCTATAAACTGGCTGTCATTGAAGACTGTGCTCAGGCAACTGGGGCACAATGGGGGGGACAAAAGGTAGGGAGTATTGGACATATTGGCTGCTTTAGCTTTTTCCCAACTAAGAATTTAGGCGCTTGTGGAGACGGCGGAGCAGTCATCACCAATGACTCCAGCCTTGCGGCATCGATCCGCAAGTTAAGAGAACATGGCATGGTAAATCGATATTGCCATGAAGACACTGGTATCAACAGCCGATTAGATGCCCTACAAGCCGCTATTCTCCTGATTAAGCTGCCTTACCTAGATCAATGGAATGAAGCTCGTAGTCAGGTGGCTGCTACTTATCAGCAGCTGTTGCAGCTAGTACCAGGAATAGTGCTGCCTCAAGAACAACCTGGGAGTCATGCTGTTTGGAACCAATACACCATTCGCCTGACTCAAGACAGCAGCAGTAGCCGCTATCGGGACGAAGTACGCACTCAACTTCAGAAGCTAGGGGTCAGTTCAATGGTTTATTATCCCCTGCCTTTGCATTTGCAGCCAGTTTATAAGCAATTAGGCTACCAACCGGGTCAGTTACCGATAGTAGAGCGAATTTGCAATGAAGTCTTGTCTCTACCGATTTTCCCGGAACTTTCCTTGGAAGAGCAGCAGCAAGTGGTTTATGGCTTGAAGGATTGCTTAAAGGATTGCTTAATTCTAGAACGCGTTTAGCTTGCAGCTTTCTAGGGAAAAGCGAGCTATTTCATTCGTCATCCACTTGTGGCGAGAAAAATGGGGAATTGAGGGAGATAGGGGAGACAAGGATAGGATTAACAGCGTGGTAAATATAGCCCCCTTGTCCTCCTTGTCTTCTTTTTCCCCTTTGTCCCTTGTGTAAGGGAGGGAATGAATCGACTTTGTCAGGGACAGGGGGCAAGAATCCCCGATTAGTGAGTAGGTTAGATGCGAACGCGAGGGCTAACCGTATCTAGGGCTTCCACCAAGCTGCGGACAACGGCGATCATGGCGACTTCGTTATCCAACTGATTGATGGCAGAACCGATACCAACCCCCTTTGCACCGGCGGCAATTGCCATCGGTACAGTCACGCTGGATAAACCAGAGGCGCATAGTACTGGCACGGATACAGCACGGGAAATTTCATAGGCTGCTGCCAAGGTTGGTGCCGCTTTTTCCATTAAACCTAAGGTGCCAGGGGACTGAGGCTTACTGCTAGTCCCGCCTTCGGTTTGAATAATGTCGGCACCGGCTGCCACCAATTCTTCAGCGAGTTGGACTTGCCGATCTAGTGTCAAGATGTGGGGAACGGTCACAGACAAGGTGATGTTGGGCAGGAGCGATCGCGTTTTTTGCGTCAATTCCAGAACTTCTGGAGCCTCAAATCGCCGTCCTTGGGCGTAAAAGCTATCAAAGTTACCAATTTCGATCAAATCGGCGCCGGCTTCAACAGTGGTGACAAACCGCTCAGGTTCTACGGCAGATACACAAATTGGCAAATTAGTCAATCCACGGACTAACCGCACCAAATCTGGGTCAGCGGCAATGTCTACAAAAGTAGCACCACCTCGATCTGCCGCTTTGACGATCGCGGCAACGCGCTCTCGCTCAAAGTTATTCAAGCCGCTAATTACTTTGATGACTCGGCTTTGGTCGAATGCTTTCTGTAGTGTCGGTTGCATAGTCATACTTGCTCGTCAAACTTATTATCAACTAAGTGGGCTGGCACAATTCAATAAAGTCGGGTAAGAATTCTCCATCTTTAGAAGGGTGGGGAAGAAATGCCCCTTTACCCGATATAGGGACAAGAAGGGATTGTTAAGCTCATCCCCCAAATAACCTTCAACATCATGCTCTACTACCTGATGGCTCGTTGATGGATGCTCACGCTTCCCTATTTTTGATTTTTCTACCTTGAGAGTTTGGACGAAAGGGAAGACTTTTGCCTAGACTAAAAGCATACTGGAGATCGTGTATCATCCTGCCCCTGAAGCCCCATGAATTTTGCTCCTGGAAATTTATCTTCCTTCCATACGGATATCTTGCAGCAAACTCAGTTGGGTCAGCTGTGTGGTAAACCACAGTTGTTTCGCGATCGCTACGAGATACTGCGAATGTTGGGTCGAGGCGGTTTTGGTGTCACCTTTCTGGCAAAAGATGTGTTATTGCCAGGTGAACCCTTGTGCGTGATTAAACAATTGTGCCCCAAAGTCAGCGATACTTCAGCGTTGGAAACGGCTCAGAGGCGCTTTGAACGAGAAGCCAAAATTCTCGCGAAGTTAGGCAGCCACTCCCAAATTCCCATGTTGCTGGCTTATTTCGTCGCCGATGGAGAATTTTATCTGGTTCAGGAATACATTCGCGGTTCAACGCTAGCGAGGTTGGTGAGACGGGGCGGCTGTTTCTCAGAAGCCGGAGTCAAACGTTTCCTGGGCGAGATGCTGCCCTTGTTGCAGTATGTCCACAGTCAGCAGGTGATTCACCGGGATATCAAACCCCAAAACATCATTCGTTGCGAGGATGATGGCAGGCTAGTACTCATTGACTTCGGGGCAGTTAAAGAGCAAATTGCTCAAGCCGGAGATACGAGTATGAAAGCACCCACTACCCACTTTATTGGCACAGTTGGGTTTGCACCGCCGGAACAATTTTCCTTACGACCGGTGTTTGGCAGTGACATTTATGCCTTGGGTATTACTTGTCTGTATTTATTGACAGGGAAAGCACCTTTAGATTTTGATAGCGATCGCCACACGGGTGAACTAGTGTGGCAAAATTCCGTGCCGCTGAGTGAACCGTTTGCCAAGATTTTGAGTAAAATGCTCAAAATTTCTATCCAAGAGCGCTATCAATCCGTTAGACAAATTATGCGAGCACTTAATCGGGAAGATTCGCATGATAGTTTAGCGCAGTGTTTGGTGATTCAACACCAACTTCCTCAAGATCAGCGCTCCAATAAAAACGATAATGGTTCTGATCATCCTCGCTCTCCTGCGGCCAAAGCTGCGATCGCTATTCGAGACTGGAAATACCGGATGCAAGCCAGAGATAGGCAGCGTCACAAGGAAAAAATTGACAATCTCTTGAATGATTGATTCTAAAAACTCCTAGTCAACAAACCCACCCAACTCAAATCTTGAAGTACACCTATCATTAATGAACCGACGCTCTAGAGTATCGGTTCATTAACCCAAAAAAGAGGGAATTCAGCTATTAGGGTAACAAGCTATATCACTTCCAGCGCCGGGAATAGAAGGAAGTTTGGGAATAAAAGCTTTGACAACTTCAACAATGCCACGAGCTTTTAAATAAGTATTATGTACATCATTCCATCTTCCATTTGCTTGCCAATTCATAACAGCATAATTCTCACTTCCCAAATATTGACCTCCCACAAAAAATTTAGCATTATTGGGTTCATTGGGAGTCCAATTCGTGTAAGTAACTTTTTCCCCATTGGCCCACTTCCAGGCTCCTTCTGCTTCTTGATCAGTGAATCCAATCCAAAACAGTTCAGTACTCCCAAAAACATCTAGGAGCCACTTTTGTTCCTCCGTATTATTGATCGCAACCAGATTTCCTCCCTTAGAAACAGCTTCAGCTTGAGCCTCAGTCCAAGAGGAGCGAGATTCAGTTAAAAAATAAAGATTTCCTGTTGTTGGGTTGGTTAAAATGCTTGCTTGAGCAGCGCGTCCAATTCCCAGAGATATCAAAGCAGTTGCAGTCGCTATCGACAACTTTAAGGTAAGTTTCATGACAGTGATTACTAATAAAAAACTACAGTTCACTTGAGATTTAAGGCAAATAATCAATAAACTTATTCTTCAGTTAAACATCTGCTGTAAAAGGTAAGTTTAGGTAGATTTAGATTTGTGGATTTTATCGCGGCATTCAAAATCCAACTTCGATATTTGCCTTGTCTTTATGGGCTTCTGAAATCTGTTATAACTTTTGGAAGACTAGAGTGATAACAGTAATTTCTCGGATAAAAAACTTAGTAGCGCGGATAAGTATCAGTAAATTTGCCGATGACAGTGAGACGTTTTGAAAGCTAGAACGTTGGTCAAACAGTAATAGAATTTAATTAATTAAATTTTCAATGAATTTACAGTAAATTCATTGATTTTCTGTAAAAGCTACTATATATTTAATTTGCCTAATCACGCGACGGGCTTTCCGACCCATCCGACAAGAAATCTGCAATTGACAAACTTGCAAGTTAAATGCGCGACAGCTTAGTGTACTGAACTGATTCTCACAAATAGAAGTTCTTACGGCGGAGTTAGTCTTGAAATACCAACTCTCTGGCGCATTTCACTCTAAAAATCTTCTTACCGCCAGCTAATTGGTGAGAACGAGATTATCCCGGTGAACAACCGTTTCAGCACCTTCGTAACCTAAAATAGTGGGAATTTCTTCAGATTTACGACCCCGAATTTTCTGAAGCTCGATACTACTGTAATTCACAAGCCCCCTAGCAATTTCCGCGCCACGGCTGTCACATAGCTGTACCGCCTCTGATGAATGAAACTCTCCCTCAATGGCAGCAATACCTGCCGCTAATAGGGACTTACCAGCTTGGACTATTGCCGCTACAGCTCCATTATCGAGATAGAGCTTGCCCACAGGGACTAAACTGTGAGCAATCCAGCGCTTACGAGCGCTTTCAGTCCGAGGTTGGGGTTCAAACTGGGTACCAAGCGGTTCTCCCTGTAAGATTTTTTCAATGGTTTCAGGGCGTCGTCCTTCTGTAATTACAGTCCTTACCCCCGCACTGGTAGCAATCCGAGCAGCTGCAATTTTGGTAACCATACCGCCAGTTCCCCATTGAGAACCTGATTCACCCGTTTTTACCTGGAGTTCCGCTAACTGCTCCATGCTATTCACTAGAGTAATGGGTTGAGCATCCGGTACCTGACGCGGATCGGCGGAATACAGTCTGTCCACATCAGTCAGAAGAAACAACCAATCAGCTTCAATTAAACTGGCGACTAAGGCACTGAGAGTATCGTTATCTCCAAACTTGAGTTCCTCAACCGCAACAGTGTCATTTTCATTCACCACTGGGATGATACCCAGTTGTAGCAGTTCCCGAAACGTCGCGTAAGCATTGACATAGCCACTACGCTGGACGAAGTCACGGCGACTCAGGAGAACTTGAGCAATGGGTTGTTGCAAGCTGGTAAACAAATCGTCATAAATCCGCATCAGGCGTCCTTGTCCAACGGCTGCCACCGCTTGTTTTAGCGCCAGTGTTTGAGGTCGTGACTTTAATCCTAAGCGTGCACAACCAACGCCTACAGCGCCAGAGGTTACTAACACGATGCGATGACCTTCAGAACGCAGATAAGTGAGGGTTTCAGCAAGTTTGGCAATAGTCGAGAGCGCTAGTTGACCCGTTTGGGGTTTAGTGAGGCTGGACGTACCAACTTTGACAACAATCGTTTGAGGCATGATTGGTTGAAGGTTGGAAGGTTAAAGGTTGGAGATGGGAAAGGAACGCTTGAAGATTTTAACCTGCAACCTGTACCCGCTGCTAATCTGTAACCGTTTTATCCCTACAAATTCCAAAGCACCCAGCTTTTAATCAATAAAAGCTAGGCGCTCTAGAGTGTGGTTACGGTTTTTACTGTCTTTATATAGTTAGGGTCTTTATATTGGCTGACCCCATTTGAACTAATATTAAATATCTCATCTATCTCAAGCCGTAATTACTTTCGTAATGTTTTCTTTATATTTCCATTCATCTTGAATTGTCATGATTGTTTAAGTTTTGTTGCTTTGCTGAGAGCGAAACGCCCAAAAACTGAGACAGCCAAACTTCAAAGTCGCGTGCTGGGTCTGAAGTTACTGTATCTGTAGGGTTTACCATCGGCTCCACGAGAATGGTGAACATTCCCAGACGATTGCCTGCCAGAACGTCCGTAAACAAGCGATCGCCGACCATTGCCACCTGTTCCACAGGTAAATTCATTGCATCTGCTGCTTTTCGTAAATTGCGCCGTGAGGGCTTGCGAGCGGCTACGATATAAGGCAAATCCAGAAAATTGGCGATCGTGCTAATCCGCGTTTCGCTGAGATTGTTACTCACGAGCCAAATGGACACCACTTCTCTAATCCGATCTACCCAGTGCTTGAGTTCCTCGGACGCCTGAGCTGAGCGTAGGGGGACTAGGGTTTCATCAACATCCAAAATTAAACCCCGGAGCTGGTATTGTTGGATTACTTCTGGAGTTAAACTCAAAATCGGACTTCCCAGAATTAAATCGGGTTGTAAGTGGGATAGGGATAGCAAAGACATAAAGCGCGATCAAATTATTAAGCTTTCAAAAAGATTTTGACAAGTTGATTGACAAAAAGCAAGGAATCCGCTCTCAAGGTTGAGGGACTCCGGGTAACGCCTGGGTTCTGAAGCTAGGTGCAACACAGTGCAGCAAAGCACGAACTCGGCGTTTCGTGCAGGCTTAGTTAGAAGCAATAGTCCTAGCGAGCGATTGCCCTTCGTTCAAGTTTGACTTACTGACCGACAATAAAAGCAAGATCTCCCCTGACAAACAATCAGGAGGGGGGCTTGGGCTGAGCGTTGATTTGTTGGCGAATAGAGGTTGTAGCCGCTTGGTGTTCGGCTAGCGTTTTACTAAAAACATGAGAGCCATCGTACCGAGCAACGAAAAAGAGGTAATCCGTCTTTTCAGGATAAAGAGTCGCTTTTAAACTCGCTAAACCTGGACTGGCGATAGGAGTAGGTGGCAGGCCAGGGTTGAGATAGGTGTTGTAAGGCGAGGGGGTCTTTACCTGAGCAAAAGTCAGGGGTTGGTCAACGGTTTGGCGAATGCCGAGTCCGTATTCAACCGTTGGGTCGGTTTCAAGCCTCATGCCTTTTTGCAAGCGGGTGGTAAAAACACCGGCAATTCTAGGGCGTTCGGCAGAAATGACTGCCTCTTTTTCTACAATACTAGCTAAGGTGACCCACTCGTATAGCGTCAGGTTCGTTTGGCTTTTTCCTTGTTGATACAAAGGCAGCGCTACTTGCTCGAAGCGACTAAGCATTTGTTGAATGACTTGTTGGGGAGAAATGCGATCGCTCGGCAACTGGTAGGTATCTGGATACAAAAATCCTTCGAGGTGAGGCAAGTTACTCGGTAACCAGGGATACTGCTCTTTAGGAATCTGGCTGGCAGCGTTAAGAAAGTCTTGCGCCTTAAAAAAGCCCAAGGATTCCAAGTAAGTCGCCATCTGTTGAAGCGACCAACCTTCGGGAATGGTGAACGATTGTTGCATCACCTCACCCGACCAAATTTTCTGAGCGATCGTGGGAAGGGGTTGTGTCGGAGATAGTCTGTAAGTCCCGGCTTGAAAACCCCCTGGCTTGTTATTAAACCTTAGCCAATAAGACCACAGTTTCCAGGCATAGGACGAACGAATCAAACCCGCCGATTCTAGATCTTTGCCGATCTGCTGAGCTGCGGTTCCTGGGGGAATTTGTATCTGTACGGCTTTATCTTCCCCTAAGGCTGAGGAAGAGGGTTGAACAACGGGCGACTGCGCCCAACTCCACCACGACCAGCCTTGCCATGCACAAATGCCGAGTGTCGCTGGTAGGAGAACCAGAAAAAAGAACCACTTAGAGATACTTCTGACAGCTTTCATACCTGGTGCCGTAATACCCCCTTTCCCCTCAATGTATTTTTGCGCTCTTAGAAAGGTCTACCTCTACTCCAGCTGATCAAATAGCAGTTCTTCTAGCAAGGGCTGCACTTTTTTAAATTCCTCTGGAGAAAGCAGCTCCGGTTGTCCCGCTTCGTTCTTTTGAGCAAAAAATAGGAGAGGGTCAAGGGGAGTGTAAATTCCGTACTCCTGTTCTTCATGATAGAAGCTAGCGAGAAACTGAAACTGTTCTGGTTCTAGCTCCACATTCTCTTCCTCGATTTCAATGGTGAGGAGTTCTTCCTCATCCACAGCAGGGAGTTCTCCTGCAACAGTTAAGGTGTAGGCGGTGCGCTTGAGAGTAAGATTTTGTTCGGCTAAAACAGCTTGGGCATCTGAGAAGATTATGTCAACCTCTTCATCATCTTCGATGAGAGTGGCATCTGCTTCGTCTTCTTCTTCGCCTTCATCCCAGGCAACAATTTCTACGGGTGAATCCACAGGCAAAAGCAGAAGATATTCATGACCCTCTACTTCCAGGGAATGCTCGATGTAACAACTCAAGCTTCGCCCAGCTTCATCCTTCAGTGTGACAAGGCCATTACTGGAAGACCCATTTTCTTGAGAAAAATCAGATGAAAACATAGCAGTGATGCTGCAATATACGCAAAGAAGGGATAGGGAAACCGCCAACCTCCGTTGTGACAATACGCTGGGGAGCAGGTTGCAACACTCAGGATATCACGACACAAGAGGCGGAATTCACATCACTGCATTTTCCAACAAGATTTACTCCTTGGGCCGAAGATTCCCGAATTGGAACAGGAAGAGGAGTACGAGATGCTGTGCAGTAGCTTTGACCAAGAAGAATACAGGAGTTCAGAAGTTGAGAATTTTTTGAACTGGAGGCCTTGCCTGAGTTCTGGTAACTGCAATAATTATTATCATTGCCCAATTCAGGGTTGACTACTGCCAGACGAAAACCTTGGCTTCGTACTCGCCTAAGTCGATCGCAAGACCCTCTTCCCCAGCTTCCACATCGTAGTTGCCGATCCACTCATGCCAAGTGCCAACGGCTGGAAAGTTAGGAATTTGGTAGCCACCGAGAAAGTGATCTGAAAAATTTGCTACGACAACGACACGGGAACCTTCCTCATTCCAGCGAACGTAGGCTAAGACTTTCGCTTCTGAATTTTCGTAGAAAAACTCTATGTTGTCACATTGAAGTGCTGGATTTTGTTTGCGTAAGGTAATGAGTGTTTTGTAGTACTCAAACAAATCCTGATTCAAGTCTTGTTTCAACAACGGCCAAGTAATTTTATTGGGCTGAGTCGTCGTTTCAGGTTTGCGCTTATATTCGCCAAACTCTTCTCCCATCCAGAGCATGGGTACACCCATTGCCGTCATTAACAAAACAGCGGCTAACTTAGCCCGCCGAAATGCATCTTCATCAAATATGCCACGATCGCCCAATTCTCTGAGCAAGTGTTCGCGATCGTGAGTCGCCAAATAATTGATGACATTTGTAGTATTTGCATAACCCTG